>CABQZS010000248.1 GCA_902468695.1 uncultured Collinsella sp. | reverse complement strand
GCATGGGCACGGTCGAAGCCAGTACCACGCTTATGGCCTACGGCGTGTTCTGCCTGATCTCGAACATCCTGGGCGGATGGATCGATGCGCGCTTTGGTATGAAGGCGCTGCTCGTGACGTTTGTGCTGCAGGCTGCGGCGTTACTCGGACTGTTTGCTGTGAGCGGCACCATGCCGCTCGCGCTGGTCTTTGTCTTTAGCCTGGCAATGCTCATGTACCTATTCTCGGTCTCGTGCATCACACACTTTATGGACGCGGCTCGCAGCCGCCATCCCAAATCGATGGTGCTCGCGAGCTCGGTTGAGCCCATGGCGTTTAACGTCGGCATTTCGTTTGGCACCGCAGTGGGCGGCGCCGTGGTAAGCAGCATTGGTATTGCGTACGTGGGCGCAGTGGGCGCCGCGTTCTCGCTTGTGGCCTGGGCGCTTACGCTGGTGACGATTAAGTTGGCTCGCTGGGAGCGCAAGCGGGCGAGGGCGTAGGCGTAGATGCGATACTCGAGCTCGATGATGGCGATCGAAAGGAAACCGCATATGCAACGTGTACTGTTTATCTGCCATGGGAACATCTGTCGCTCGACGATGGCCGAGTCGGTGTTTACCGAGCTCGTGCGCCGCGCTGGGCGCGAGGCGGAGTTTGTCATTGATTCCGCGGCGACCTCGACCGAGGAGATCGGCAACCCGCCACACCACGGCACCGTTGCCAAGCTGCGCGAAGTCGGGATTCCCGTCGTCGCGCACCGTGCTCGCCAGGTGCGTCGCGCAGAGTATGGTGACTGGGACCACATTGTCTATATGGACGCCGAGAACGCGCGCGGTCTGCGTCGCATCTTTGGCGACGACCCCGACGGCAAGATTACGCGCTTGCTCGATTGGACCGAGCGCCCCGGCGACGTGGCCGACCCCTGGTACACCGGCAACTTCGATGCCACCTACCGCGACGTGCTCGACGGCTGCACCGCTATGCTCGAGCAGCTGTAGGTTCGTGGGCGCACGAACCGCGCCCTCGGCATAAATTGAGCGTAGATTTTCTCCCACTTTGAGCGTTCAAGTGCACTCTATACGGAAGAAAATCCACGCTCATGAATGTGGCAAAGGGACTGCCCCTTTGCCACATCCGGGACTGGCCCTAGACCGGCTTGACCTCCAGCTTTATCCCCTCGGCGCAGGAGTCGCCCAAAACATCCGAAAGGGCCCAGGTCGCATATAGCGGCAAATAGAGAACCGCTCCGTTGCGCTCAACGTTGCCTCTCGAGAAAACAATCCCGAGCCTTACGCCATATTCAGCCGTATCAAGCACATGACCGAGCGCAGCGTGCGCGTGGTAATAGGAGCCCGATTTAACCTCGATCGGAACAGCCGTCCCATCCGGTCCATCGACCACAAAGTCCACTTCACCGCGCTTTTTTGTCTGATAGTAGTAAAGCTGGCGATTTTGGGCAGCCAGCTGCTGGGCCACCACGTTTTCGTAAATGCCGCCCAGGTTGGGCTCCTTGCTATCAAGATACGCCGCTTGGGCGACTCCAACGGGGTAGCGCGCCATCAACATGCCCGTATCCGATTGATATAGCTTGAACTGCGATGGCCGTGCCGTCTTGAGCAGGGGCGATTTTGGCTCGGTTACGATATCGGCTTTGAGAGCAACGCCGGCATCGACAAGCCATACAAAATCTCGCTGATACTTCTCGTAGTGAGCCTTGGGGTCAATGGAATTGAGCACGAAGCGCTTGTTTTCGCCCTCGAGCATAATAGGGAGCTGATCGTAGATGCTCTGCACCTGCAGGGCTCGCCCGCTTGCATACTTGGAGATATCCCGCCGGTACTGTTCGTTGAGCTCTGACTGTAGCTGACGAACAGAGGCAAGGTCGCCCTGCGTGTCAAGGAAACGCTGCACGACCTCCGGCATTCCGCCGACAACGATATAGGTCCTGAAGTTTGCCATCATCGCGTCGTGAATGTAATCAGGAATGGGCCTCTCGCTGATACACGCGTCGCGTATCGTTTGGCGAGCCCCCTCGCTCACCCCAGTTGCCCAGCAAAACTCCTCAAAATCGAGCGGGAACATCCTAAGCTCGTGGACATACCCCACGGGATAGGACCTGACGCCCTTGAACTGGGTCCCGAGCATTGACCCCGAAAACGCCCAGCGGCACCTCCCGTCCTCAACAAGGAACTTTGCCATCGTCATGATGTCGGGGGCCTCTTGGACCTCATCGATAAACACGAGCGTTTTGCCTGGTGCAATCGACTTTCCCGAAAGAAGCGTCACCCTGCTGATGAAATCATCGGCATCCCGCGCCTCGAGAAGAGCATCTTTTGCCTGGCGGTTTTCCATGAGGTTAAGCTCGATGTAGGTTGCATGGTTGGCTTTGCCAAATGCGCGAATCGAATAGCTTTTGCCAATCTGGCGAGAACCCGTAATGAATAAGGCCTTTTGCTCGGCAGACTTCAGCCAACGCTCCAGCTCTGCCGCTATTTTCCTGCGCAGCATAGGCTCTCCCCTCAGTGTCATCAAATGAAATGCAAAGTTTTATACGCTTGATTATCGATGAAACGCAGAATTTTTAGAACCTAAAATCGGATGAAATGCAGAGATTTGAGATTACAAGCATAATAGAAGGGGCACCACCGGCGAATGTGACAAAGGGACGGTCCCTTTGTCACATTGCGCTCGACTACTCGTCGACGATCTCGGCGAGCCAGACGTTCAGCGTATCGACCTCGGGGCAGCAGAACTTTGCCGTACCAGGCTCGTTACCGGGCACAGTTCCGCCGTAGCGCAGGATGTCGATATAGGGAAAGCCCACATGGCAGGCCATGGCGCACATCTTGCCGCGATCGCGGTCGAAGTCGAAGACGTCACCCGGCTTGTGCCCGTGATGGCAGCGGCATGTGCCCAGCTGGTCCACGCAGCTAATGCGAATACGTGGGCGCTTGCCGCGCGGGGCACCGAGCGGCTTGTTCTCGCCCGCTGCCTCGGTGCCGCTCTCGTCAGCGTTACTCATGGTCAATCACATCCAGGCAGGCCTCGATGGGCAGGCCGGCGGACTTGTCCTCTTGGTCGGCATTGCGCTCGATAAGCTCGGCTACCACGCGCATGGCATCGCTCGTCGCGCGCTGCAGACTCCAACCTGCCATAACGCGGCCGACGAGCACCGCCGAGAACGTGTCGCCCGTGCCCGGGAAGTAGACCGGGATCAGGTCGAAGGGAATCGTGAAGTACTCCCCCGCCACATGGTCGTAACCGATGACGACATTCGCACCGTCGACCGCAGCGCTCGTAATGACCACCGACTTGGCGCCCAGGGCACGCACGGCATCCACGAGAGCGTGGCCCTCATCGGGCGTGATTTGCTCGGCAATGGGCGCATCGGTAAGCAGGCACGCCTCGGTGTAGTTTGGCACCGCATAGTCGGCGCACTCGAGCAGGCTGCGCATGAGACCGATCGTGGACTCGGGCACACCGGCGTAGAGCTTGCCGTTGTCGCCCATGATGGGGTCGACGAACACCTTGGTGCCCTTTTGCGCGCGACGGTGGCAGAAGTCCGAAATAATGCGCGTCTCTTCCTCGGTCACGATAAAGCCGGTCGAGATGGCGTCGAACTCAAACCCGAGCTCCTCCCAGATAGCGAGGCTCTGGCGCACGTACTCGGTGGTGTCATGGATGTAGAACTTGGGATAGTTGAGCGTATCGGACACCAGCGCCGTCGGCAGGTTGTGGATGCGATAGCCCATGTGCGACAGCACCGGCAGCATGGCGGAGAGCGCGACCTTGCCGTAGCCGCACATATCGTTGATCAGCAGCAGCTGAGTGTTCTTCATGAGGGTCTCCCTTGGTTTGGGCACGGCGCAGCGGCGCCACAGTGCGACTAAGTGTAGCGCAGGGGACGTTGTGAACGGGCGCTGGCGCCGCGGAGGCCACATTGTTGCGGAAAGGTTTCGGAAATGGGGGCATAGGCCTTGTGGCCATGCCCGACGATTGAACGTCAGATTGCCGCTTAGGAACGCTTGCAGCGTCGAGCCGTTACGCGGTTTGGTAAAACCGCGTAACCACTAGTTTGGTACCTTGACATTTATTTCTCACGCTCCTAGATTAGTTAGGCACAAAACAATTCATCTACCTAACTAAAGAAAGGAGCGAAGATTAGATATGTGTGTTGAACCACACGCCCATCCGCATAAACCCGGCGACGACCCCTCGCAGCCGGTAGACGAGCCCGAGACTCAGTCCAAGGAGGACCGTCTCGCCAAGAGAATCCTCCATGGGCTGGGGTTTTGCGGCCATTACATGCATTTTCACGGCGGCGGCATATCTGGCAAGGCGCCCATCGTCTGCCTGCTCGCCAAGCAGCCGACCGGCGAGCTGTCCCAACAGGAGCTCGGCATGCACTTCGACCTCAAGCCGGGGTCCCTTTCCGAGATTCTGTCCAAGCTCGAACTGGGCGGTCTTATCGAGCGCAGTCGCAATCCCAAAGACCGTCGACAGCTCACCATCCGCCTGACCGATGCGGGATGGGAAAAGGCCCGCGTTGAGCAGGCGGCCCGCATCCGCTTTAGAGAGCAGGCCTTTAGCGCGCTCACCCACGACGAGCGCGAGCAGCTCGCCGAAATGCTCGAGAAAATCCGTGTAACCTGGGAGGAACTGGATGATTAAAACCCTCATGGGAAGCATCCGCGACTATATGAAAGTCACCGTTGCCACGCCATTGCTCGTGCTTGGCGAGGTGCTCTGCGAGATGCTGATTCCATTTATCACCGCCAACCTGATCGATGCCATCAAAGACGGCGCCACCGTAGCCGAGATGCTTCCCACCGCGGGCTTTTTGGTGCTCATCGCGCTGACATCGCTTGCTTTTGGCGCCGCTGCCGGCGTCACCTGCAGCCATGCGAGCTGCGGCTTCGCTAAGAACCTGCGTCACGACCTGTTCTACAAGATCCAGACGTTCAGCTTTGCCAACATCGATGAGTTCTCGAGCTCCTCGCTCGTCACGCGCCTGACCACCGATATCAACAACGTGCAGCAGGCCTTTATGATGATCATCCGTATCGCCGTGCGCGCGCCGCTGGTACTGATCTTCGCCTTTACCATGGCATTTATCATGGGCGGCAGCGTCGCCATGGTCTACCTGGTCATCATTCCGCTGCTGGGCTTTGGGCTGTTCTTTATCATCTTTAAGGTGCGCCCCATCTTCTCGCGCGTGTTCCACAAGTACGACGCCCTTAACGAGTCCGTCGAGGAAAACGTCACCGGCATGCGCGTAGTTAAGAGCTATGTGCGCGAAGACTTTGAGAAGGAGAAGTTCGCGACCGCCGCGCGCGACGTCCAAATGGACTTCACCCGCGCCGAGAAGCTGCTTGCCTTTAACAACCCCATGATGAACATCTGCGTCAACGGCGCGTTCGTCGTCATCATCTACCTGGGCTCCAAGCTCATCATCACGAGCCAGGGAACGCTGTTCGACGTGGGCCAGCTCTCCTCGATCTTTACCTATGGCTTCCAGATCCTTATGAGCCTGATGCAGCTGTCGATGATCTTTGTCATGGTGACCATGGCCGACGAATCGGCACACCGCATTACCGAGGTGCTGGCCGCCGAGCCCACGATCGCCGATCCCGCCGAGCCCGTGCTCGAGGTTGCCGACGGTTCCATCGACTTTGACCACGTGAGCTTTAAGTATTCCGCGCATGCGAAGCGCCAGGCGCTCGACGATATCGACCTGCACATTAAGAGCGGCGAGACCATCGGCATCATCGGCGGCACTGGCTCGGCCAAGTCCACGCTCGTAAACCTCATCGCCCGCCTGTACGACGCCACCGAGGGCACCGTGCGCGTGGGCGGCACGGACGTGCGCGACTACGACTTGGACGCGCTGCGCCACCAAGTGGCCATGGTGCTGCAGAAAAATGTGCTGTTTAGCGGCACCATTGCCGAGAACCTGCGCTGGGGCGACCCGAACGCCACCGACGAGGAGGTCCGCGAGGCGGCGCATCTGGCCTGCGCCGATGAGTTTGTCGACGGCTTCCCCAATGGCTACGACACCTGGATCGAGCAGGGCGGCTCCAATGTTTCCGGCGGTCAGAAGCAGCGCCTGTGCATTGCGCGTGCCCTGCTGCGTCGCCCCAAGATCTTGATCCTGGACGACTCCACCAGCGCCGTCGACACCAAGACCGACGCCAAGATTCGCGCAGGGCTGGCAAGCTATCTGCCTAACACGACCAAGCTCATCATCGCCCAGCGCATCAGCTCCGTGCAGGACGCAGACCGCATCATCGTCATGGAGGGCGGCCGCATCGCTCAGATCGGCAACCATGACGAGCTTCTCAAGACGAGCGAGATCTACCGCGAGACCTTCACCTCGCAAAACAAGATGTCTGCCGAAGGCGAAGGGGCCGTCGAGGCCGGCACCGAGGCATCCGCAACGCAAGCTCAGACCCAGGAAGGAGGCGAGGCACATGAGTAAGGCAACGACCGCCGAGCGCGCGCTCAACCGCAAGGGCGGCACCATGTCGCGCCTCATCAAGACGCTTTTTGGCTTCTACCCCGTGCTTTTGCCCCTCGTCGTCGCCGGCGTGGTGCTCTGCGCCATCATCAACTCCATCGGCGCGACCTTCCTTCAGAGCGCCCTGCAGATTATTAGCGACTCGTGGCAGTCGGGCGATTGGGAAGTCGCGCAGCCCAAGATCGCACAGCTCGTGACCACCCTCGCCTGCATCTACGGCGTCGGCATCCTGTCCTCACTGTTCTGGAACCGCGCCATGGCCATCGTCACGCAGGGCTCGCTGGAGAAACTGCGCGAGAAGATGTTCAACCGCATGCAGGACCTGCCGATCCGCTACTTCGACACGCACCAGCGCGGCGACATCATGAGCCACTACACCAACGACATCGATACGCTGCGCCAGATGATCAGCCAGTCGCTGCCCAACCTGCTCATGACGGTCATCGTCATCGCCACGGTGTTCTTTATCATGCTGTACTACAGCGTGTGGATGTGCCTGGTCATTGTGGCAGGCGTCGCCTTTATGACCTTTATGACCAAGCTGCTCGGCTCCAACTCCGCGCGTTTCTTTATTGCGCAGCAGACCGAACTCGGCGTGGTCGAGGGCCATATCGAGGAAGTCATGAACGGCCAGAAGGTCGTCAAGGCATTCTGCCACGAGTCTGCCGCCGAAGCCGATTTTGACGAGCGCAACGAAAAGCTCTTCGAGGTCTCGCAGAAGGCCAACATGTACGCCAACATCCTCATGCCCGTCCTTATGAACCTGGGCAACCTGCTCTACGTGCTGGTCGCACTGGCAGGCGGCATTTTCCTGGCGCTGGGCGTGCCCAACCTGAGCATCTCGGGCATGGCGCTGTCCATCGCCGTCGTGGTGCCGTTCCTCAACATGACCAAGCAGTTCTGCGGACAGATCGGTCAGATCTCGCAGCAGATCAACGCCGTGGTCATGGGCCTCGCCGGCGCCGACCGCATCTTTGAGCTCATCGACGAGGAGCCCGAAGCCGACGAAGGCTATGTGACGCTCGTCAACGCGCAGGTGAACCCCGATACCTGGCAGCTCGAGGAGGCCGACCACCACACCGGCATGTGGGCGTGGAAACATCCGCACCGTGCAACCGGCGAGGTCGAGTACGTGCCACTGCGTGGCGACCTGGTCATGGACAACGTCGACTTTGGCTACACGCCCGACCACGAGGTGCTGCACGGCGTGTCCGTGTTTGCCAAGCCGGGCCAGAAGGTCGCGTTTGTCGGCGCCACCGGTGCGGGCAAGACGACCATCACCAACCTCATCAACCGCTTCTATGACATCGCCGACGGCAAGATTCGCTACGACGGCATCAACGTCAACAAGATCCGCAAGGCCGATCTGCGCCGCTCGCTGGGCGTCGTGCTGCAGGACGTGAACCTGTTCACCGGCACCGTGATGGATAACATCCGCTACGGCAACCTGGATGCCACCGACGAGGAGTGCATCGCGGCGGCCAAGCTCGCGGGCGCGGACGACTTTATCACACGCCTGCCCGACGGCTACGACACCATGCTCACCGGCAACGGCGCGCAGCTGTCGCAGGGTCAGCGCCAGCTGATCTCGATCGCACGCGCCGCCGTCGCCGATCCGCCGGCAATGATCCTGGACGAGGCCACGAGCTCCATCGACACTCGCACCGAGGCCATCGTGCAAGCGGGCATGGACAAGCTCATGGAGGGCCGCACGACGTTTGTCATCGCACACCGCCTGTCCACCGTGCGCAACTCCGACGCGATCATCTGTCTGGACCACGGCCGCATCATCGAGCGCGGCAACCACGACGAGCTGATCGCCAAGCGCGGGTATTACTACCAGCTCTATACCGGAGCGTTTGAGCTGGAGTAGACCGGTTACTGACGGAGGGCGCCCCGGGGGCGGCGGGGTATTTCCTCCGTGCTCAAACATTCTCGCTTCGCTGCGAAACTGCGCGCGGAGCAAACACCCCGTCTCCCTCGGG
>CABQZS010000247.1 GCA_902468695.1 uncultured Collinsella sp. | reverse complement strand
TCCGCACGCAAAGGAAAGCACTTAATGTGCTTTCCGTCTTGCGCAGGACTGTAGAGCAGCAAACTTAACCCCCGCCCTCAGCCCCGGAGACCCTCCCGGAGGGACCCAAAAAATTTTTCAAAAAAGTTGTTGCGCGCCAGACAGACTTCTGTGTATACTAATCCCCGCAGCGCACGCGAGCGGAAACAAACGCGAACGTCTGCCTGGGGAGTTAGCTCAGTTTGGTTAGAGCGCCGGCCTGTCACGTCGGAGGTCGCGGGTTCGAGCCCCGTACTTCCCGCCAACGCAATTAAAGCCACGTCTTCGGACGTGGCTTTTTGCGTTTGATGCACTTTGTTTCGATAGAACGATCGCCCCGGCGCATCTTCGCCCAGAATCCCCGCGCCTTCGGGAACGCAAATAAAATCTAATAAGTATATCTGTCTGAACAACAGCTTTGTTGCGCAACACCTGTTCTACGAGACAGGGGGTTAGGTTATACTAAATTGCACTGTGCGCCGCATCTGATGCATTTCGCTCCAAGCGCGGCACTCAGTGGATATCCGATTTACCATTTGGATGTCCTGGCGGTCATTTAGCGTCTCGACACAAGCTCGGCCCCGGAGCTCGTTCGAGCTGTTCGTATTCCTTGAAAGGGGAAAAATGGACATATCGAGGAAGACTGATTACGCCCTTCGTATGCTGGCGATGCTTGCTGAGGATCCGGAGCGTTTGCTTTCTGTTCGCACCGCTGCCGAAGAGGTCAATGTCCCGTATTCGTTTGCCCGTTCGATTCAGCATGGTTTGGTCCAGGCCGGTATTGTGGAGAGCCTGCGTGGCGTCCACGGTGGCATGCGTCTCAAGGTCAGTCCGGACGACGTCACTATCCGCCAGGTCGTCGAGGCCGTTCAGGGCCCTATGGTTATGAACGACTGCACCGCCCCCGATGGTGACTGTGCGCGCATGGGCGCGTGCTGCTATCATCCCCTGTGGGCCGGAGCCCAGGCGTTGATGCGCGACTACCTCGATTCCGTTTCGCTCGGCGATATCGTCGCCCATCGCCAGTTTCCGGCTGTCGATCCCAAGTTCGCCGATCGTGATGCGTTTCCCGAGTACGCTGCCTGCGCGTACGCTTGCCGGGAGGAATAGCGCCGCATAAGGAGTATAGCTATGATTCAGGACCCCTTTCGTTCGATGATTCGTTCGGAAGGGGTCTTGCGTTATCGCGACCTTCCGTGGCGCCGAACGCGCGACCCGTATATCATCTGGCTCTCCGAGGTCATGCTGCAGCAGACGCAGGTGCCGCGCGTGGAGACGCGTATGCCGGCGTGGCTCGATCGCTTTCCGACTGTTCAGGCGCTCGCTCAGGCTGTCCCTTCCGATGTCTTGGATGCGTGGCAGGGGATGGGCTATAATCGCCGCGCCTTGGCGCTTCACAGGGCTGCACAGTGCGTTGTAGAGGACTGGGATGGGGAGTTTCCGCGCGAGACGCGTGACTTGGTCGCTCTGCCCGGCATTGGCCCGGCAACGGCGCAGGGTATCCGGTCGTTTGCGTTTGATCTTCCGGGCGTGTATCTGGAGACTAACGTGCGCACGGTCTTTCTGCATCACTTCTTTCCCGATGTACCGGCTGTTCCCGATCGCGAGCTGGTGCCGCTGATTCAGGCGGCCTGTCCGGCGGTCCCCGGTGCGTCGGCGGACGAGATCGCTCCCTTTGCCGTGCCGCTCGATGATGCCGACACGCCGCGCGCGTGGTATTACGCGTTGCTGGATTACGGCGCGTATCTTAAAAAGACGCTGCCCAATCCGTCCAGGCGGTCGGCGAGCTATAGTCGTCAGTCCAAGTTTGAGGGCTCGCGTCGCCAAAAGCGCGCGCATATCGTGCGTATGTTGCTGGCAGCGCGCGAGAGGCAGCCGGCGGGGATTACGCTTGCTGATGCCGTGGTGGGCGTTAACGAGATGGAAGCGGCAGCCGGTCGCGGGCCGGTCGAGTGCGACTTGATCGCGGGCATTCTAGCTGACCTGGAGCGCGAGGGCTTTTGCCGAGCCGAGGACGATCGTTGGTTGAGTGCGTAGCCCGCTCAAATCTGAAGAACGGGATTGTAAGGTTTAAATTCTCGGCATGAGGGCATCCTAAAGACGAGGCCGCTCGAAGCTTACGGGCGGCATGCGTAGAAGGGAAGTACACCTATGGATTTTGAGAATTCCCAAACCAAGAAGAACCTTGAGACCGCTTTTGCCGGTGAGTCCCAGGCACACACCAAGTATCGCTACTATGCCTCCAAGGCCAAAAAGGACGGCTACGTTCAGATCTCGAATATCTTTGCCGAGACCGCAGGCAACGAGTCCGAGCATGCCAAGCTGTGGTTTAAGTACCTGCACGACGGTGCCGTTCCGGGCACTCTGGACAACCTGCGTGATGCCGCGGCAGGCGAGAACTACGAGTGGACCACGATGTACGACGAGTTCGCCAAGACCGCCGAGGAAGAGGGCTTTGTCGAGATCGCCGAGAAGTTCCGTGGTGTCGCCGCCGTCGAGAAGGCCCACGAGGAGCGCTACAACAAACTCGTCGAGCGCATCGAGTCGGGCGAGGTGTTTGAGCGTGAGGGCGTGAAGGTGTGGAAGTGCCTGAACTGCGGGCACCTGCACGTTGGTGCCGAGGCGCCTGAGGTGTGCCCGGTTTGTAACCACCCGAAGGCGTACTTTGAGGAGCAGGTGGTGAACTACTAGCGCTTGGCGCTGGCTGCTGCGGAGCGCAGGGCGGGAGGCCGGATCGCCTTCCCTCCCCGCTCACGGCTCCGCAGGGTCGCGTTGAGGGAAGGCGATCCGGCCTCCCGCCCTG
>CABQZS010000246.1 GCA_902468695.1 uncultured Collinsella sp. | reverse complement strand
GCCGCATCGGCTCGCCGTCGAGCGTACGGCCGAGGTGCTCGGCCGCGGCGGCCTGGCGCTGATCCCGACCGAGACGGTCTACGGTGTCGCCGTGGCAGTCAACGCCTTCTCGGACGCCGTGCCCCAAGATACAGGCGAATTCCCATCGTGGCCGCGCGATCCGCAGGCTGCCGTCAATGGCGCCGCGGTCCCTGCGCTCGGTACCGGCTACCGCCGTATCTTCACTCTCAAGCAACGTGAACTCACCCAAACGGTCGCCTGGCTGGTCGATGGCGTCGAGGCACTCGACCGCTATGGCGTGGATATCCCGGAAGATGCCCGCGTACTTGCGCGACGATGCTGGCCGGGAGCCCTGACTATCGTGGTCAAGGCGGCTCCCTGCGTGCCGACCTTTATGCGTGCTGCCGACGACACCGTGGCCCTGCGCGCTTCGGCCTCTCCCGTGGTCCAAGCGCTCATCCGCGCCTGCGGCAGTCCCCTTGCCTGCACGAGCGCCAACACGCACGGCGCGCCTTCGCCGGCAAGCTTTGCCGCCGTCGAGGGTCGCATCCTGGAGGGGGTCGATGTTGCCGTCGACGCCGGTGAGACCCCGTGTCGCGACGCCTCGACCATTGTGTCGTTCCAGCACGGCGGGCTCCAGATCCTGCGCCAAGGCGCACTTCCCGCATCAGAGATCGAGCGGGTCCTGTCCGACCCGATGCAATAGAAAGGTGTAAGCGATGTCGTTGAATCTGGGCAGCCTGGGCATGGAAGATGCCTCGTTTAACTTTGGCGGTTCCTACATCATGGCGCTCGACTGCGGCACCACCTCGGTACTTGCGACCATCGTCGACGAGTACGGCTGCATCGTCGCGCAGGCACGTCGTAGCGTCAAAACCAGCTTCCCGCGTCCCGGTTGGATAGAGCAAGACCCCATGGAGGTGCTTGCCAGCCAGATCGGCGTGATGATGGAGGTCCAGTTTAAGAGCGGCATCCATTCTGACCGCATCGCCGCCATCGGTATCTCCAACCAGCGCGAGACCACGGTGGTGTGGGACCGCATAAGCGGCCAACCCATCTATAACGCCATCGTGTGGCAATGCCGTCGCACCGCACCTCTGATCGACGAGCTGGTCGAGCGGGGCGCAGAAGAGCTGATGCGCTCCCGCACGGGACTCACGCTCGATCCGTATTTCTCGGCTTCCAAGGTGCAGTGGATCCTCGACAACGTCGACGGTGCGCGTGAGAGCGCGGCGGCGGGCGACCTCATGTTCGGCACCATCGACACCTGGCTCATCTACAACCTCACCGGCAGTCAGGTCTTTGCCACCGACTACACCAATGCCAGCCGCACGGCGCTCTTTAATATCCATACGCTCGATTGGGACGACGACCTGCTGGCGCTCTTTGACGTTCCACGTTCCATGATGCCCGAGGTTCGTTGGAGCTCGGGCGACTACGGCCGCGTCGCGAGCGACATCATGACCAACATGCCGCCCATCATGGGCGTGGCGGGCGATCAGCAGGCGTCGCTGTTCGGCCACTGCTGCTTCCATCCCGGCCAGACCAAAAACACCTATGGCACGGGTTGCTTTATGCTCATGAATACCGGCGACGAGGTCGTCGAATCCAAGAACGGTCTGGTCTCCACGATCGGTATCGCCGCGGACGGCAAGATCAGCTATGCGCTCGAGGGTTCTATCTTTGCCGCCGGCTCAACCATGAACTGGCTGCGCAACAACATGGGCATCATCTCGAGTGTGAGCGAGTCCGCGCAACTCGCCGCTTCGATCAACGACAACGAGGGCTGCTACTTCGTCCCCGCCTTCGCTGGCCTGGGCGCTCCCTGGTGGGACCCGCGTGCCCGCGGTATCGTATGCGGCCTGACCGGTGCCTCGAGTCGCGCGACCATTGTGCGTGCGGCCTGCGAGTCCATGGCCTACCAGAGTTATGAAGTGCTGCGCGCCATGGAGCAGGACGTGGGACTTTCGATTGAGCGCCTGTCCGTCGATGGCGGCGCCTCACGCAACGAGTTCATCATGCAATTCCAGGCCGACCTGCTGGATATCCCCGTGCTGCAATGCGAGACGGTGGAGACCACGGCAATCGGTGCCGCGTACTTGGCGGGTCTTGCCGTCGGCTATTGGGAAGACCTTGAAGAGCTGGAGCAAAATGCCCAGATCGTTAGGACCTTCCTTCCCCATATGTCCGCCGAGCGTCGCGAGCAAAACCTTGCGGGCTGGCGTGATGCAGTCAAGCGCTCGCTCAGTACCGCACAGTAGGGCTGCGATGGGCTGCTCGATACAACAAACCGCTAAACTTATGCATGGCGTGCGGCGGCAACATTGCTGCGCGCCTTGTCAGCAAGGCCGTTTTGCGGCCGCAACGAAAGGGGCAATCAACCCATGACCGTCACCTACGATGCGTCCCGTGTGACGCTTGTCGATCACCCGCTCGTCCGGCACAAGCTGTCGATCCTGCGCGACAAAAACACCGGCACCAACCAGTTCCGTCAGCTCGTGCGCGAACTCGCGCTTTTTGACGGCTACGAGGCCATGCGCGACCTGCCTATGGAAGACGTCGAGGTCGAGACCCCCATCACTACCGCCACGTTCAAACAGCTTGCCGGCAAGAAACTCGCCATCGTGCCCATCCTGCGTGCGGGCCTTGGCATGGTCGACGGCATCCTCGACCTGGTGCCCTCTGCTCGCGTGGGCCACATCGGTATGGAACGCGACGAGGTTACCCATGAGCCGCATGAGTATTACTGCAAGATGCCCAAGGATATCGACCAGCGCATCTGCCTGGTCGTCGACCCCATGCTCGCCACGGGCGGTTCGGCCGAGATGGCCATCAGCTACCTGCGCGAGCGCGGTGTCAAGGACATCCGCATGCTGTGCATCGTCGCTGCCCCCGAGGGCCTCAAGTCGCTGACCGAGAAGGACCCAGATGTGCATATCTATACCTGCGCTATCGACGACCATCTCAACGAGGCTGCCTACATCGTTCCCGGCCTGGGCGACGCCGGCGATCGCATCTACGGCACGCTCTAGTCGCTGGGCTAAGACGGCCGCGGCTGCAAATAGGAAGAAATGGTGCGCGCGGGCAAGTAGAAGACGCCTGTGCGCACCTTTAGTTAATGGACGTTTTGCCCTGCAGGGTTCGAGAAAAACGTATTACCGTACCTGCGGCATAAAGAAGGTCTTAAGAAAACGAACAGGTGCGTATTAACCGATGCTTTTTCGGTTGTACTTTAGCGATTGGCTCGTACAATAGTCACCAATGTTTGGCGGGAACTGTTCTGTGAGGCGTTAAAAAGGAAAGTGAGGACGCCAATGTTTCAGATAGCCGATCTGCTCGCTATCGTTGCAGGCGCCATCGCGGGCGCGGTCGCCTTTCTTCCCTTTGTCTTTACGCTCAAGCCGGTTCTTGACGATAAGCAGAATGCGGACATGCTCAAGGGTATGGTGAGTCTGGCGGTCTCGGCGATCGCCCTGCTCGTCTTTACCTTGGTTGTGTTTGTGTTGTTCGGAGAGGCATTTCGCATGTTCCTCCTGGGCGAGGCGATCGGCTTCGTGGCCTTTATGGCCGCCTGCACGGTTCGTGTCGCCAAGGCGCTGCGAGATCCTCATGAGGTCGAAAGGTAAGTCGTGGAAATTTTTGAAAAGCTGCCTGATGAGATTAATCATCTGGTCAGCGAGTTCAGCTCCACCCCTGTCGTGGGCGATCTGAGCTGCGGCATCACGCAGTACTCGTTTTGGCTGATCGTCTCCACGATCGTGCTCCTGATCGTCCTGGCCGTGTTCAAGAAGAAGCAGACCCTGGTTCCCAAGGGCTTCTTCGTCAACGGTTTCGAGTACATCATCGAGTACGTCGAGAACGATATCGGCAAGGGCGTCGTGGGTGAGAACTGGAAGAAGCACTTCCCGTTCCTGTGCTCGCTTTTCCTGTTCATCCTGATCAATAACATGATCGGCCTGATCCCGGGAATGAAGCCCGGCACCGGCGCAATCGGCTCCACCGCCGCGCTCGCCATCTTCGCTTTCGTGTACTTCATCTACTACGGATGCAAGGCTCACGGCGTGATCGGCTACATCAAGAGCCTCGCCCCGCAGGGCGTGAGCTTCCCGATGAACGTGCTCGTGTGGGTCGTCGAGCTTTTCTCGACCTTCCTGCGCCTCATCACGCTCGCCGTCCGTCTGTTCTGCAACATGTTCGCAGGACACGTGGTCATGGGCTCGTTCGCCATCATGGCGAGCATGTTCATGCAGCCGCTGCTTCAGCAGGTTTCCGCGGCGCACGCCGTCGGCGCCCTGCCTTCGCTGGCCTGGCTTGCCATCCTCATCCTGATCTATGCGATCGAGCTTGTGGTCGGCGCCATCCAGGCTTACGTCTTCACGGTCCTTACCGCCGTGTATGTCTCCGAGGCAGAGGAGGTCGCGGAGGAGGAGTAGTCTTCCGTTCGCGCCTTAAAGGTAAGGCAATTCGTTAAACCGCCGGTGCCCGTACCCATGGAGCCCGGCAGTTATAAAAAGGTTATCCTGCGTGAAATAAGACACGCACGACAAAGGAGGAATCGTGGGAGTTATCGGTTACGGTCTCGGTGTTATCGGCGCTGGTCTTGCTATCGGCCTGTCTGCTCTGGGTGCTACGGGTGCTATGGCCCGTCAGCCTGAGGTCCAGGGCCGCGTGTTCACCGTCTTCATCATGGGCTCCGCCTTCGGCGAGGCTCTGGCTCTGATCGGCTTCGTTGTCGCGCTGATCGTTAAATAGCACGGAGCGTCAAGTATGAATCTTTCATCCCAGAAGAGCGCGATCGCACTCTCCGCGTCCGCGGCCGCGCTGCTCATGCCGGTTTCCGCGTTCGCCGAGGACGGCGCTGCCGGTGCGGACATCCTCATCCCTAAGATGGCGGAGTTCATCCCGGCGCTTATCGCCTTCCTGATTATCTGGATCGTGCTGGCCAAGGTCGCCCTGCCGGGCATCATGAAGACCATGGAGGAGCGCGGCAAGAAGATCGAGGAGAGCCTCGACGAGGCCGAGAAGACCAAGCAGGAGGCTATCGCCAAGCGCGCTGAGTCCGACTCGATCGTCACCGACGCCCGTCGTCAGGCTGCCGACATTGTTCTCGAGGCCCGTAAGGACGCCGAGTCCGAGCGCGCCCGTATCATCGAGGCTGCTCACAAGGAGGCCGAGGAGATCATCGCCAAGGCCCATACGACCGTCGAGGACGAGCGCAAGTCCATCTACGCCGGTGCCGCGAGCTCCATTGCCGACCTGTCCGTTGCCGTCGCCACCAAGATCGTGGGCGAGGCACTCGAGGACGATGCCGAGCAGAAGAAGCTCATCGAGCGCTACATCCAGGAAGCAGGTAGCCTGAATGCCGACTAGCCGCTATCAGGACAAGGTGCTCGAGACCTACGCACGCTCCCTTCTGGAAGCCGCTAAGGCCGAGAACCATGTGTTCGAGGACCTCGAGATGATCGAGCGCCTGGCTTCTGCCAGCCCCGAGATCATCGCCGTGCTCGACACCATGTCCAAGCGCGACCAGCTCGACCTTCTTCCCAAGGTGGCAGCTGCCTTTAAGTATGTTGCCGAGGAAGACGAGGATGTAGTGGGCGTGACCGTCACCACGGCGATCCCGCTCGACGACGAGCTGCGTCAAACCATCACTAAGAAATGCGAGCAGGACTTCGGCCGCAAGGTATTCCTTATCGAGCAGGTCGACCCGTCTATCGTGGGCGGCCTGGTGCTCGAGGCCCGCGGCGAGCGTCGTGACATTTCCGTCAAGACGCAGCTGCGCATCGCGCAGGAGACCCTCGCAAACTCTGCTAATTCGTACGGAGGTGAAGCCTAATGTCCGAAACCCTCAATGCCCAGGATATCGCCAAGAAACTGCAGGAGCAGCTCACGAGCCTCTCCGCGACGGTCGATACGCATGAGGTTTCAACGGTCGACGAGGTAGGCGACGGCATCGCGCGCGTCTCCGGCCTCAAGAGCGCCATGGCAGGCGAGCTTCTGGAGTTCAAGAGCTCCGATACCGGTGAGACCGTCTTCGGCCTTGCCCAGAACCTTGACCGCGACGAGGTCGGCGCCGTTCTGTTTGGTGCCGTCGACTCCATCAAGGAAGGCGACGAGTGCCGCACCACTGGCCGCATTATGGATATCCCCGTGAGCCGTGCCATGCTCGGCCGCGTCGTCAATCCGCTCGGCCAGCCCATCGACGGCTTGGGCGACATCGTTGCCACGCACCGTCGTCCTATCGAGTTCAAGGCCCCCGGCGTCATCGACCGTACCCCGGTGTGCGAGCCGGTTCAGACTGGCCTGTTGGCCATCGACTCCATGGTGCCTATCGGCCGCGGTCAGCGTGAGCTCATCATCGGCGACCGTAAGACCGGTAAGACCGCCATCGCCATCGACGCTATCCTCAACCAGCGCGGCAAGGGCATGGTCTGCATCTATGTCGCCATCGGCCAGAAGGCCTCCACGGTTGCCAACATCCGCGAGACCCTCGCTCAGCACGGTGCGCTCGACTACACCATCATCGTTTCGGCCACCGCCGCCGATTCCGCCCCTATGCAGTACATCGCGCCTATGGCCGGTGCCGCTATCGGCGAGTTCTTCATGTACAACGGCGAGGACGGCAAGCCCGCCAGCGAGACCAACCCCGGCGGCCACGTGCTCGTCATCTACGATGACCTGTCCAAGCAGGCCGTGGCCTACCGTCAGATGTCGCTGACGCTGCATCGTCCGCCCGGACGCGAGGCCTATCCTGGCGACATCTTCTACCTGCACTCTCGTCTGCTCGAGCGTGCCGTCAAGATGTCCAAGAAGAACGGCTACGGCTCCATGACGGCACTGCCGATCATCGAGACCCAGGACGGTGACGTCTCGGCCTACATTCCGACCAACGTCATTTCCATTACCGATGGTCAGATCTATCTGCAGTCCGAGCTCTTCTTCCAGGGTCAGCGCCCGGCAGTCGACGTGGGCATTTCCGTGTCCCGCGTTGGTGGCGACGCGCAGACCAAGGCTATGAAGCAGGTCGCCGGTAACCTCCGTCTGGACCTCGCTTCGTACCAGGAGCTCGCCGGCTTTACGCAGTTCGGCTCCGACCTCGACGAGGCTACTCAGAAGCAGCTGACCCATGGTGCCCGCATGACCGAGCTCCTGAAGCAGCCGCGCTACAAGCCGTTTGAGGTTGGCGAGCAGATCGTTACGCTGTTCGCTGGCAACGAGGGCTTCCTGGATGACCTGGAGATTGCCGACGTGCTGCCTTTCCGTGCCGAGCTCATCGAGTACATGGACAATGGCTTTGGCTCGCTGCTCGACAAGGTTCGCGCCAAGAAGATCGATGATGACACCAAGGCTGAGCTCTTGCGCGTCATCGGCGACTTCAAGCAGCAGTTCATGGCCAAGCACCATTCGGATGTTTCTGGATCAGAGGAGAACTAAGCCCCATGGCCAACCTTCGCGACATTAAGAAGCGAATCTCCTCGGTTACCACGACCAAGCAGATCACGCGCACGATGGAGATGGTCTCTACGGCCAAGATCCGTCGTGCCCTCGATCGCTCCAAGCAGGCCGAGCCCTATAAGGAGGCGCTGACCGACGTCATGTTGACGGTCGCCGGCGACGCCTCCTGTTCGGGCACCGATCCCATGCTGCAGAAGCATGAGAGCGTCAAGCATGGCCTGATTGTCGTTATTGCCTCGGACCGCGGCCTTGCCGGCGGTTTCAATACGACGGTGGAGCGCACGGCCGAAAAGCTCGCCGCTTCTTGGGCGAACGACGGCATCGAGTGCGAGATCATCGCGTGTGGGCGCAAACCGGCCACGTATTTCCGTGACCGCGCAAACGTCGTCATGCACTTTGAGGGCAACTCCTCTGAGCCCGATTTCAATCAGGCCCGCATGATCTCCTCTCATATCTGCGATGCGTATCGTGCCGGTGAGCTTGACCGTGTCGAGCTTGTCTACCACCACGCCAAGAACCGCGTGGATCAGGAGCTTCGCGTCGAGCATCTGTTGCCGCTCGACCCCGAGATGATCGCTATGGCCCACGGTCCGCGTAAGAACGAGACCGACGCCCCTAAGCGCATCTCGTCCACGTTCGAGTTCGTGCCCTCTCCCGAGCATGTTCTCGGCAAGCTTGTGCCGTCTTATATCCTGACGGTCATCTACCAGGCCCTGATCGATTCGGCGGCTGCCGAGCAGGGTGCACGCCGCAAGGCCATGCACTCCGCGACGGAAAACGCCACCGCGATCATCTCGACCCTTACCCGCACGTATAGTCGCGTGCGCCAGGCTTCGATCACGACCGAGATTAACGAGATCGTCGGCGGAGCCTCAGCATTGGAGGAACAGTAATGGCTAATAACACCGTAAAGCTTGCGGTCGAGGAAGCCACCAAGAAGACGACTGCCGGTGATGGTCGCATCGTGCGAATCATCGGTCCTGTCGTCGACGTCAAGTTTGACGGTGCGGTGCCCCCGATCTACAACGCGCTCACGGTCGAGGCCGAGACCCCGATCGGTCATTTGAGCACGATCCTCGAGGTCGAGAGCCAGCTTCCGGGCGGCGTCGTCCGCACGGTCGCCATGTCCTCGACCGACGGCCTGCAGCGCGGCCTCATCGCCACCGATACCGGTGAGCCCATGAAGATGCCCGTTGGCCCCAAGACGCTCGGCCGAATTTGGAACGTTATGGGCAAGCCCGTCGACGGCAAGCCCATGCCCGAGGTGGAGGAGTTCTACCCCATCCACCATGCAGCACCCCGTTTCGACGAGCTCACCACCAAGACCGAGATCTTCGAGACCGGCATCAAGGCCGTCGACCTGCTCGAGCCCTACATCCGTGGCGGCAAGACGGGCCTGTTCGGCGGCGCCGGCGTCGGCAAGACCGTTCTGATTCAGGAGCTCATCAACAACCTCGCCCAGGAGCACGGTGGCACCTCGGTGTTCACCGGCGTCGGCGAGCGTACCCGCGAGGGCACCGACCTGTTCCTCGAGATGAGCGAGTCTGGCGTTATCGACAAGACCTGCTTGGTCTATGGTCAGATGAACGAGCCGCCCGGAGCGCGTCTGCGCATCGGTCTGGCCGGCCTTACCACCGCTGAGTATTTCCGTGATCGTGGCCAGGACGTTCTGCTGTTCATCGACAACATCTTCCGCTTCTCCCAGGCAGGTTCCGAGGTTTCCGCACTGCTGGGCCGTATGCCGTCCGCCGTTGGTTACCAGCCCACGCTGGCAACCGAGATGGGCGACCTCCAGGAGCGCATTACCTCGACCAAGACGGGTTCCATTACCTCCGTCCAGGCTGTCTACGTCCCCGCAGACGACCTGACCGACCCGGCGCCTGCCACGACGTTTACGCACCTCGACGCCACCACGGTTCTTTCGCGTAGCATTTCGTCGCTCGGCCTGTTCCCGGCTATCGACCCGCTCGCATCTTCCTCCGACGCTCTCGATCCCTCGATCGTCGGCGAGGAGCACTACCGTGTCGCCGTCAAGGTCCAGGAGCTCCTGCAGGAGTACTCCGACCTTCAGGACATCATCGCCATTCTGGGTATGGACGAGCTGTCCGAGGAGCAGCGCCTTACGGTCAACCGTGCCCGTAAGATTCAGCAGTTCCTCTCGCAGTCCTTCCACGTCGCCGAGAAGTTCACCGGCAACCCCGGTGTCTACGTCCGCGTCGAGGATACCGTCCGCTCTTTCGCCGAGATTGTCGACGGCAAGGCCGATGACCTGCCCGAGCAGGCTTTCCGCTATGCTTCCACGATTGAGGACGTGCGCGAGCGCGCCCGCAAGATGGGGGAGAAGTAGGTTATGCGTATCCGCATCGTGTGCCCCGTGAGCTGCGCCTATGAGGGCGACGCTGCGTTTGTGTCGATTCCGTCCACGGATGGCGAGTTTGGCGTTCTGCCTGCTCACTCCAGCGAGATCTGCACGATCGACCGCGGTTACGTTCGCGTTTCCGATAAGGCCATGGGCACTGTCGACCACACGTTTGCCGTGGCCGGCGGCTATGCCCAGGTTGCGGACGATGTCGTGACCGTTCTCGCCGAGCGCGCTTGCGATTTGGCGACCGTCGATGCCGACAAGCTTAAAGCTGATATTCAAGGTTTTGAAGAGAAGCTGGGTAATTTGTCGGAGGATGATGCACGCCGCGCCTACCTCTATAATGAAATCGCATGGTGTAAGCTCAAGCTTGCCCAATAGTCAAACGATTTAGCGTTCGACCATTTGCGAACACATCATGCCCGGGATGGCCCAGCCACCCCGGGCATGCTTTTTGAAAGGGTAGACCTTGGATATTATCCGCGTTGAGGGTGGCCACGCCATCGGAGGCTCCGTGCCCGTCTCGGGTGCCAAGAACTCCGCGCTCAAACTCATGGCGGCAACGCTTCTGGCGCCGGGCAAGACGACGCTGCAGAACGTGCCCGATATTTCCGATGTTCACGTGATGGGCAAGGTGCTCAAGGGCATGGGCGCTACGATCGATGTTCTCGACGAGCACACGCTCGAGATTGATACCTCTCAGGTCGATTC
>CABQZS010000245.1 GCA_902468695.1 uncultured Collinsella sp. | reverse complement strand
TACGGGACAAACGAAAGGGAGTCGCGCAGGTCCTGGACCTCGGACGTCACCTTGGCCTCGTTGATATCGCACAGGTACAGCTCGTCGGCAATGCCCTGCATGAGCAGGCTGTTGGCGACATGTGCTCCTACGTGGCCCTGGCCGACCACACCGATCTTACGCGTCTGGTACATATATGTATCCTTTCGGCCGAGTTTTTCGCGTCGAACCATTGTAGCGTCCTGCCGTCACTTTGCTAGACTAAAGCGCCGTAGATTTTTGGGACATGCCTTAATCTCTACTTTTGGAGTGATTTGGGCCGCTGACGGCATCGCTGGGCGATGTGCTCGCGCGGATAGGGCTGCTCGTTGTACCATAGCTGCAACTGACTCGTAAGGAGCATCCATGCCCATTCGCATCCCCGACGCCCTCCCTGCCGCCGCGCAGCTCGAGAGCGAGAACATCTTTGTCATGACCGAGTACCGTGCGCTGCACCAGGACATCCGTCCGCTGCGCGTGCTCATCCTCAACCTCATGCCCACCAAGATTGCCACCGAGACGCAGATCATGCGCAAGCTCTCCAACACACCGCTGCAGGTGGAGGTGGACCTGCTGCGCACCAAAACGCACGAGGCCACGCACGTGAGCGCCGGCCACCTGGAGACGTTCTACCGCACGTTCGACGACATCCGCGACATCCACTACGACGGCCTGATCATCACGGGCGCCCCGGTGGAGCAGATGCCGTTCGAGGAGGTCGACTACTGGCCCGAGCTCTGCCAGATCATGGATTGGTCCACCACGCACGTGCACTCTACGCTGCACATTTGCTGGGGCGCACAGGCAGGTCTGTACCATCATTACGGTATCCAGAAGTACGATCTGCCGGCAAAGGCGAGCGGTGTGTTCGAGCATTATCTGGTGAAGCCGCAAAGCCCGCTGGTCCGCGGCTTTGACGACCGTTTCTATGCCGTGCATTCGCGCAACACCGATGTACGCCGCGAGGATGTGGAGGCCGAGCCGCAGCTTGAGGTTGTGGCCGTGTCCGACGAGGTGGGCCTGTACATCGTCAAGTCGACCGACAGCCGTCGCTTCTTTGTATTTGGCCACCCCGAGTACGATACCGACACGCTGCGCTTGGAGTACGAGCGCGATGTGAAGCGCGGACTCAACCCGGAGGTGCCGGCGCATTACTTCCCGAATGACGACCCCACGGCCGAGCCGCGCAACGTCTGGCGCAGCCAGGCTCAGTTGCTCTACACCAACTGGCTCAACTACTACGTCTACCAGACCACGCCCTACGACCTGGCCCGCGCCGGCGAGGAGCACTAGGCCGTCGGGAGGTGCGCCAGCCGTTAGGCGCTGACGATGTGGGGCAGCGGCAGGTCGTGGGCGTCGGTGGGAACGCGGTCGACGCGCTGTTCGTCAAAGGCTATGCCGATGATTTGACATGCGGGTGAGAGCATGGGCAGGTAGCGGTCGTAACAGCCGCCGCCGTAGCCCAGGCGCGCGCCGGCGCGGTCGAAGGCTACGAGTGGCACGATAATCATGTCGAGAGCCTCGGCAGGCACGATAGGGAAGCGGCTGCTGTCGATGTCCGTGGCCGCGAAGGCCCGCGTAGGGTGGGCGATAAACGGGGCCGCGGACGCATCGCCGGCGGCAACTGCCCGCATGCACATGCGCTGGCCACAAGCTGTGGCTTCGGCTGCCGAGAGCATGCACGGATAGGCCACGCGCCAGCCGCGCACGGCGGCCGCCGCGGCAAACGCGGCGGG
>CABQZS010000244.1 GCA_902468695.1 uncultured Collinsella sp. | reverse complement strand
TCCGGCATTGCCGCCGGGCTCGCCGCTGCCGCCGTGGCGACAACGGTCGCCGGCGCAGCGATGCTTGCAAATGACCGCGAAAACAACGGGAACGTTGACGAATAGGCCAGCCGACCTTTTTGGACACATCGATTTGATGAGGGGCGCAGAATACCGTTCTGTACCCCTAGCTTTTTGCAAATGAAGAGGTGGTGTGTTCAGAAAACTCGCAGGCTGAGCGACCAGCCTCAGTGCCGCCCGATGCGCGGGCGTAAGTCTGGCCCGAACGCCACTATCGACTACATCACCGAGTTCAACGCATTCACGAACTCCTGGGCCTTCGCACGACTGCTCAGGCTAAAAACACAAGCAGTCAACAGCCTGTTACGCAGGAAAACGTCGCGCCCCTTGATCCTGTTGACCCCCGTGATGTCCTTAAGATAGACACTTTCGGTGTGCTTGCCGCCAAAAGTGCCCTTCTTGAGCACCTCAATACGGTTGGGGTAGATCTTAACGTCTTTAAACCTACCCGAACCCTTGTCCTGGAATAGCAGCGTGTTGTTGTCCATACGCGTCACTCCCGCGGGGTTCGCTAAAACTGTCTCTATGGTCACATTTTAGTCACCGCAAGGCTCCCATGCGAAGGTGCCAGACAGCACAGCAATTCGTGTCCGCGCGAGGCTTTAAACTAAATGCGATAAAGATGCATTCCACAAGAGGAAAGTGGGGCGACAGTGATGGGCGAACTGGTAAACCGTGGAGAATCGGCAATCGTGCCAGAAGTTTTTTACAAGCAGGTTTCCTCGATTCTCAACGCCGCTCGCAACAAGGCCTATACCGCCGTTAACTTTGCGATGGTTGAGGCATATTGGGAGATCGGCAAAAGTATTGTTGATGAGCAGGGCGGAGAGGGGCGCGCAGCATATGGAGAGGCATTGATTGCAGGCCTCTCCAGAAGGCTTACCGCGGATTTCGGAAGAGGCTTTGGCATCGCAAACCTTCGCAATATGCGTCAGTTCTTTCTTGCGTTTCCAATTCGCGACGCACTGCGTAGCGAATTGAGCTGGACTCATTACCGCAGGTTGATGCGCATTCCCGACCCTGATGCTCGCACATGGTACATGAACGAATGCGCCGTTTCTCGCTGGAGCACGCGCCAGCTCGAACGCCAGATCAACACCATGTTCCGCGAGCGCCTACTTACCAGCAAGGACAAAGAGGCCGTCACCCAGGAAATCCAAGAGAGCGCCCCGGCTCGTCGCCCCGAGGATATCATCCGCGACCCATATGTACTGGAGTTTTTAGGTTTCTCGGACGATGCTACGTTTCGCGAGAGCGATCTAGAGCAGGCGCTCATCACACATCTTCAGAAGTTCCTGCTGGAGCTTGGTCGTGGCTTCGCTTTCGAGGCGCGCCAAAAGCGCATCACCTTTGATGGGCGCCATTTCTATATTGACCTTGTTTTTTACAACTATCTGATGCGCTGCTTCGTGCTCATCGACCTTAAGACCGATGACCTTACGCATCAGGACCTGGGCCAGATGCAAATGTATGTGAACTACTACACGCGCGAGCTCATGAACGAAGGCGACAATCCGCCCATAGGCATCGTGCTCTGCGCGGACAAAAGCGATTCGATTGTCGAGTACACGCTGCCCGAAGACAACGACCAAGTGTTTGCCGCCAAATACCTGCCGTATCTTCCAAGCAAGGAAGAGCTGGCGCGCGAGCTGAGTGCCGAGTACCGCGCCATCAACGAAGCGACTAATGGCGAAACGCAAGGGTAGCAGCACATTGCGACCGAAACCACCGCAGCCGTCGCAGGCGCACTCGCGGTTGCGACGCACGCTACGAAACAATACCGGTCATGGACGCCGGCAACGACATTCCAACCGTGGCTGGCGAGCGTGACCTGACAGGCAAAGACACGGCCTTCGTCTGATGTGGATCCATTGGTTGCCACAGAAAAGGACCGGTTGCAGCCGGCCCTCAAGACACTTGCACCTGCGTTGCCCGCGCTTCCGAAGTGTGACTAGCTGAGGAGCGGGTTCCGTGGCACAACCTGATCTTGCCCAGCGAGGCGGCCCTTTTGCAGCCGGTCCACCGTTTATTTACATCTACCCCCTGCCAAACTACCGGATGGCAGCCCCCATGCCTGCGAGCCGTCCCGTGCTGCGCTTCCCTACTTCCCAAAGATCGCAGCGAGCAAGCCCTTGCGTTTGGGCTTCTCCTCTCGGCAGGAACCCTCGGCAACCGCTGCAACCTGGCGCGGTTGCTCGCCGCCTCCACGGCGCACGATCTGGTACAGAAACGGCGACTTAACGTATTTGACCTCGATGGGCGTGGCATGCACGGTGCTCTCACCGGACAGATGCAGGCTCGGATTGAGCGGCGCCACGACGTGCGTTTCGCGCTTGTCACTAAACACCACCGCGGCCGCGCGGCCCGTCTGTCCGTTTACGGCAATGCGCACCTGCTCGCCATCGCGACTGTCCGTCGCCGGACGATCGACAAAGTAGACCGGCACCATCACCAGGCCATCCTTATGCTTGCGGGCCTTGCGCGCCCAGGTTCGGATGCTCTTTTTATTGAGCCCCAGTACGGCCTCGGCATCGTTGCCCGCAACGTCGAGCGCCAACTTATCAATGACCACCTGGTCCTTGGTAGATGCATCGACGGAGACGACGCGGAAGTCGCCTTCCTGCATGGCGGGATCGAACGGACCGACCTTGGCAAAGTCCCACGGCTCCAAAATGCCCATGAGGCGAACGTCCAGGTAGTTTGCCCTGGGGTATGCCCAGTCGAGCACCTCGTAGTACACCAGGGTTTCCTTGCTCAGGCCCTTGCCCGGGAAGCTCGCCATCATGCGCAGGTCCGCCAGCGCCATGGGGAAATAGAAGAGCATCATGTCGTTTTGGATCGCATCTTCCACGTCGTGCCCGGCAAAGGCTTCCGCATACTGGCGCACCAGCTGCAGTGCGTTGGCACGTGCCTGCTGCGGCGAGATTTCGCAGGGAATACCCTGCTCGGGCACATACTCCGCACCAACGCCCATGGTCAGGCGCTTGCTAAACGTCCCCGGCTTGAGCAGGTCGGCAATGCCGATCTTGTTGCCGCAGGACGGGCACTCAAACACACGTTGCGTTGACTCGCCCTCAAAGGACGCTCCGCAGAAGGGGCAAGGAATGCTCACATGCGTGGCCTCTTGGAACTCTTGCGCCGTGCCGCGATCCTCCCACAGCAGATGTTCCAGGACCGACTGATTGCGCCAGCTCGCGTTGAAGAAATACCAGTCCGGGTCCTCCGGGCGCTCGAGTTGCGACACATGCGTGAGCTTGAGCAGTCCATCCACCACCGTCAACGGCGTATGGCGAATGCCCAAAGCGCTCTTGGGCTCTCCGGCGTCCGCCTGCCACGGAATGACCGCACCGCAATAAGCGCACTCAAAGCTGCGCTTAGCCTGGTGCGAGTACATAGGGCCGCCGCAGTTTTGACATTTAATGGCAAACATCTCGTCCATGGAAACGTCCTCCTTTGCACAGGGGCTGTCGACATTAAGTATGTCGAGCAAACAGGCACATGCCCATACCCATGTGGCCCAAAATGGACCACCCAGGCAGACGAGAAGGCTCGCTCGTTAGCACCGGCAGACTATTGCTGCATTTTCTGAGCATCGGTGCACGGCGCCCCCGCGCGAGCTACACTATCCCCTTAACGAGAATGCGAGGAGATACGCCATGCTATTTGTAAATCGGCTGGTACATACGCTTGTTCCCGGCAGCGAGAGCGAGCCGGTCGATGCATCTTGCCGCACCAACGCGGGCTTTTCCGCAAGCCTCGTCTGCATTGGCCTCAACATCACCCTGTGCCTGGCCAAGGGCATCGCGGGCCTGCTCGCCGGCTCCGTCTCCCTCATCGCCGATGCTTTCAACAACCTCTCCGATGCCTCGAGCAACATCGTGAGTCTGCTCGGGTTCCGCCTTGCCAGCCGCCCGGCAGACGAAGGCCACCCCTATGGCCACGGTCGCTATGAGTACCTAGCCGGCCTGTTCGTCGCCGTCCTGGTTTGCGCCGTCGGCATCAATCTGATCCTCGAGTCGGTCACTAAGATCATCAAGCCCTCGCCCACCGCTTACACGTTTATTTCCCTTGCGGTGCTGGCTACGTCCATGCTCGTCAAATTCTGGATGGCCGCGTTCAACCGCGCACTGGGTAACCGCATCGATTCCGAGACGCTTATCGCCACGGCGCAGGATTCCAAAAACGACGTCATTGCCTCGGCCTCGGTCCTGGCCGCAGCGCTTATTTCGCAGACGACCGGCTTTGACCTCGATGGCTGGGCAGGCCTTGGCGTGGGCATCTTCATCTGCATCAGCGGCATGGGCCTGGTGCGCGACGCCATCAGCCCGCTGTTGGGGCAAGCGCCAGACCCCAAGCTCGTCCAGGCAATCCGCGACAAGATCATGTCCTATCCGCAGGTCTTGGGCACACACGACCTCATGGTGCACGACTACGGCCCCGGTCGTCAGTTTGCTAGCGCCCACGTGGAGATGCCCGGCGAGGGCGACGCATTTGAGCACCACGAGATTCTGGACACCATCGAGCATGACATCAAGCGCCAGATGGGCATCGATATCACGCTGCACTGCGACCCCATCGCCACCACTGGCGACGACCTGCGCGGCTGGGTCAAGCGCGGCGTCATGCAGATCGATCCCGCGCTCTCCATCCACGACCTGCACGAGCACGACGGGTTCGTTTCGTTTGACCTTGTGCGTCCCGACGGCTTTGACATATCCGACGAAGAGCTGCTGGAGCTCGTCACGCGCATCGTGCACGAGCGCCGGCCCGATGCCTCATGCGTCGTTACGTTTGACTCGGGCTTTAGCTCGCCCGACCGTCCGGCCGAGCAGCTGTAGTCTGCTTAACAGCTAGTTTCCCTGCACGCCCGAGATGCCGTTTTGCAGGGCGTTCCAGGCATCCGTCGCCAAGCCGCCCAAGTTCTGCGCGGTATCGCCCAGGTTTTGTGCCGTGTCGCCCAGCTCTTGCGCCTTGTCTCCCAACTCCTGTGCCTTGTTGCTCAAGTCCTCCAGCGTATTGGAGCTCGAGCTGTCGGTACCGCTTTGGCCGCCGGACGAGTTGCCCGAGCTGTTCTTGTGCGTGAGTTGAATTTCGAGGTTGCCGTTGTCGTTATAGTAGGCAGAAGTAACGACCCAGTTGGCATCGACGACGGGCGTTGAGCCATCATCAGTCAGGACCACGGCATTCGAAAGATCGGCGCCGCGCGACTTGAGGATCTTCTTGGCGTTGGACCAGTACTGCCCCGGAATATCGCTCAGATCGACGGTGCCAGAGGAGGCGGACTCGGTTTGCTCGGCAGTGGTATCGGCCGTTGAACTCCCCCTCTTGTTGAGCATGCCCGACACGATGGCAAACACAACCGACAGCGCAAAGAAGATCGCCAGTACGATGAGGATCTTCTTGATCACGCTCGACGAACGCGACGGCTTCTTCTCCTCGTCCTCGCCATATTGCGGAATCGACTTGGGGTACTCGCGATACGGCTCGCGCGACTCGTAGCGAGGCTGCGCCGTGCGAGGCATATACGTCGTCTGCTGAGGCTGCGGAATGGGATTTTGCGGCAGGTCATCATAGGGATTCGGCGTCGAGGCGGCATAAGAATCCTGCGGCGCGTAATCAAACGGGTCCGGAGCTGCGTTGCTATAGGGGCCTTGCGAAGATGCAGCATAAGAATCCTGCGCCGTGTCGCCATAGCCCATAACCCGGGTGGGCTCGGCAGAAGGCTGCGTCGCGGCGGGGTCGGTATAACCGGGGTTGGGAACAACGCGGGTCGCATCGGCGCTATCGCCAGCCTGCGCGGAACCGTAGCCGCCCATCACGGTTGTCTTGTCCTGATCCATGCAACGATTCCTTTCCGTCGCGCGTGAGCCTCAAGTTATCCATGCATTCTACCCGCGCAAAAGCCTATGATGGGCAGAGTCCGTCGGTATCTACAAGACATGCGCGGGCCTAAGGATCAAAAAGCCCCGCCGTGCCTTGTGGGCGCGGCGGGGCGGGCAAGCGGCTATGGACAGCAGGTTTAGAACAGACCGGTGATGTTGCCGTCGTTGTCGACGTCGATGTTTTCGGCCGCGGGCACCTTGGGCAGACCCGGCATGGTCAGAACACTGCCGGTCAGCGCGACCACAAAGTGGGCGCCGGCAGAAACCTTGAGCTCACGCACGGTGATGCGGAAGTTCTCGGGAGCGCCCAGGGCCTTGGCGTTGTCGCTAAAGCTGTACTGCGTCTTGGCGACGCACACCGGCAGGTTGCCAAAGCCATTCTCGCGCAGCTCGGCGAGCTGGCGCTTGGCGGCCGGCGTAAAGTCAACGCCGTCGGCGCGGTAGACCTTGGTGGCAACGGCCTCAAGGGCATCAGCGACATCAGCGCCGTCCTCATAGGCAAACTTGAACTCGCTCGGCTGCTCAATCAGACGCATGACCTCATCGGCAAGGTCGAGCGCGCCCTCGCCGCCCTTGGCCCAGACCTCGGAAAGCTTAACGTTGACGCCGAGCTTCTGGCACTCGGACTCGATGAGCGCAAGCTCGGCCTCGGTGTCCGTCGGGAAGCGGTTGATGGCGACCACGCAGGGCAGACCATATACGTTCTGGATGTTGTCGACGTGACGCAGCAGGTTGGGCATGCCAGCCTTGAGCGCCTCGAGGTTCTCCTCGTTGAGGTCGGCCTTGGCGACGCCACCGTTGTACTTCAGCGCACGAGCGGTCGCGACGATCACGACAGCGCTGGGGCGAACGCCCGTCATGCGGCACTTAATGTCGAGGAACTTCTCGGCACCCAGATCGGCACCGAAGCCGGCCTCGGTAATGGCAACATCGCCAAAGCGCATCGCCATACGCGTGGCCATGATGGAGTTGCAGCCGTGGGCAATGTTGGCGAAGGGGCCGCCGTGGACAAACGCGGGCGTACCCTCGAGCGTTTGCACCAAGTTGGGCTTGAGCGCGTCCTTAAGCAACGCGGCCATGGCACCCTGGGCCTTAAGGTCGCGGGCACGGACGGGCTCGCCGGCAAAGCTATAGCCGACGACAATCTCACCCAGGCGCTCCTTGAGGTCGCTGATGCTCGTAGACAGGCACAGGATTGCCATGACCTCGGAGGCGACGGTGATATCGAAGCCGTCCTCGCGCGGCACGCCCTGGGCCTTACCGCCAATGCCGTCGATGACGTGGCGCAGCTGACGGTCGTTCATATCGACGACGCGCTTCCAAGTGATGCGCTTAACATCAATACCGAGCTGATTGCCCTGCTGGATGTGGTTATCAAGCATGGCGGCCAGCAGGTTATTGGCGGCACCGATAGCGTGGAAGTCGCCGGTAAAGTGCAGGTTGATATCCTCCATGGGGATGACCTGAGCCCAGCCGCCGCCGGCAGCACCGCCCTTAACGCCAAAGACGGGGCCGAGCGAAGGCTCGCGCAGGGCAACGGCACTCTTGACGCCGCGACGACGCAGGCCGTCGGCCAGACCGATGGTCGTGGTGGTCTTGCCCTCGCCCGCGGGCGTTGGGTTGATAGCGGTCACGAGGACGAGCTTGGCCTGGTGATCAGTCGGCTCGTTGAGCAGTGAATAGTCGACCTTAGCCTTGTCGAAGCCGTACGGAATCAGGTGCTTAACGTCGACGCCGGCGTTCTTGGCCACCTCGGTAATAGGCAGTGGCATGACAGAACGTGCGATTTCGATGTCAGTAGGCATGGGCGGTCCTTTCGTTACCGAATGAGAAAAAGACCAATTCAGCATAGCACGGGCGCGCAATAGTAAAACACCCGTAACCGATGAATGGCGATATGTTTATCCAATGCTCAGCGATAGCCTACAGACTAGCCAAAACAAAGCACCCTAAACGGTAGGTTCAATCCCCAGGTGCTCAAAGGTGCGCAGCGTTGCCTGGCGGCCCTGGGGCGTGCGAATCATCAAGCCGCACTGCAGCAGATAGGGCTCATAGACATCCTCGAGCGTACCCGGGTCCTCGCCCACCGCGCTGGCAAGGGTCGTCAGGCCCACGGCACGGCCGGAGAACGTCTTGGCGAGCGTCTCCAAGATGCGAATATCCATCCAGTCCAGACCAAGCTCATCAATCTCAAAGAACTCGAGCGCCTGACGGCAAATATCAAGCTCAATAGGACCGTTACCGCGCACCTGCGCATAGTCGCGCACGCGCTTGAGCAGACGGTTGGCCAAGCGCGGCGTGCCACGCGAGCGCGACCCGATCTCGAGCGCACTGGGATGGTCGATCGTCACACCCAGGATGGTCGCCGAGCGCGTCACGATCTGAGCAAGCTCCTCGACCGTGTAGTAGTCCAGGCGATACGAAATGCCAAAGCGGTCGCGCAGCGGGCCGGTCAGCATACCCGAGCGGGTCGTTGCCGCCACCAGCGTAAACTTGGGGATATCTAGGCGAATCGAGCGAGCGGCCGGGCCTTTACCGATCACGATATCGAGCGCAAAGTCCTCCATAGCGGGATACAGGACTTCCTCGACCGAACGGTTAAGACGGTGAATCTCGTCGATAAACAGCACGTCACCCGGCTGCAGGTTAGTCAGGATAGCTGCCAGGTCACCGGTACGCGCGATAGCCGGACCACTCGTCGTCTTGATCTGAGCGCCCAGCTCGTTGGCGATAACGGTAGCCAGCGTGGTCTTGCCCAGGCCCGGAGGACCCGAGAAGATCACGTGGTCGAGCGTCTCGCCACGGCTCTGCGCCGCCTCGATCAGCACACGAAGGCTCTGTTTGATATGCTCCTGACCGCAGTAGTCGTCCAGGCGCTGGGGACGCAGGGTACGATCGACATCGAGGTCTTCGGGCGTCAGCTCCGAGCCCACCATGCGCTCACCGTGCGCCATGGATGCCGCCGGCGAGCTGCCGGACGTCGCCCACAGGTCCTGAGAGTCATCGGCTTCCCACATCACGCATCCATTCCGAGTCGCTTAAGCGCCGCGCCGAGCAGATCCTCGACACGCATATCCTGCCCATCATACCCGCTCAGGGCAACATCGGTCTCCTGCGGGCTAAAGCCCATGGAAAGGAGTGCCGCACGGGCATCATCAATCGCCGAAGGAGCGGCGGCGGGAACCGGCATCGCAACTTGGCCGGGAATCACGTCGACCGGCACAAAGCCCTTATCCTTGGCAAAGGTGCTCTTGAGTTCCAGGATCAGGCGCTGAGCTGTCTTTTTGCCCACACCGGGTACCTTGGCCATGCCCTTGTCGTCCTCGGCCATCACCAGCGAATACAGCTGCCCCACGGTATAGGTGGAAAGCACGGCGAGCGCCAAGCGCGGGCCAACGCCCGAGACGGACACGAGCCGGTCGAACATCGTGCGCTCATCCTTTGAGGAAAAACCGAAAAGTGTCATGGCGTCCTCGCGCACCTGCATACGCGTGTAGAGGCGGACCTCGCCGCCGGGCGTCGGCAACGTGGCCGCAGTGCTGCCCGAGATGCCGAGCTCAAAGCCAACGCCCGACACATCGACGACAGCAGAACTCATCGTGGACTCGACAAGCGTTCCGTGGAGCTGGGAAATCATCAGTATCCGGTTCCTCTCTGTTGATAGAACTCGCCACCGGTGAGGGCGCGGGTGCGGCTGAGGTTTACGTGGCATATGGCGCAAGCCAGGGCATCGGCGGCATGGTCGGGATGCGGGTCGTGGTCGAGCTGCGTGAGCGTGCGTACCATGTAGGCGACCTGCCGCTTGTCCGCGGCGCCGGTGCCCACCACAGCCTGTTTGATCTGCATGGGCGTGTACTCGCCAATCTCGAGCGCGCACTCCGAAAGCGCCACGAGCGCAGCACCGCGGGCATGCGCCGTGGGGATGGCCGAACGAACGTTGGCGCCAAAGTAGATGCTCTCGACAGCAGCCGTGTCGGGTCGATAACGCTCGACGACATCCTTAAGGTCATGGGCGATATGCGACAGGCGCACCGCGAGCGGACTTCCGGCACTGGTCTCGATGCAGCCGTAGGCACGGCAGCGAACCTCGCCACGCCGCTCCTCGATAATCCCCCAACCCGTATGAGCCAAACCGGGGTCGATGCCCAAGATAACCAAGCCAACCTCCCCTCGCCACAAGCACAGCGCAAGACAAGGCCCCGCGCATCATTCACGAACGTCTGTTCTAGAATAACACAACGGGGCCAAGATGCTTAAAGCAAGATTGCTTCTGCCCTAGTTCTGGCTAAAGAATGGGAACTGCCTCGGATCAACCGGCGGATGCGGCATCGGGCCACCCTGGGGACTACCTTGCGAGCCGCCCTGACCGCCCATCATCTTATCGATGGCGTCCTGAACCTCGCCCTCGAACTTTTTCATTCCCTCGTGCAAACGACGCTGACCGTCCTCGGAGCGCAGCTCCTCCATCTGCTCGGGCGAAATACCCAGTAGCTCGCCCAGCACGCCCATCATCTCGTTTCGCACGCGCTCGCTCGTATCCTCGTCAGCAAAACGGCGCACCTCGGCGCGCGCCAGCGAATCGACCGTCATACGCTCCTTGCCGTTAAGCCCCAGGTCGGACCACGCGAGCATATACGGCCAGGCACGCTCGGCAAACGAACGGGCCGAGACGATCGGCACCGTCGGCAACATGCGGCGAGCGGCCTCACCCTGTCGAACGAGCATCAGCAGCAGCGAGCAGGCCTCAGGCTTGCCGGCGGCCATCGGAATGTCGTCGAAAGATCGATTGCGGTCCACGTGCGCCTCGAGCGCGCCATCGACCTCACCCGGCTCAAGCCCGCCGAGCAGCTGTGCCGCACGGTCGAGCATATCGACCGGACCGTCGAGCGTCGAGAGCGCTTGCGCCAGCACGCGCTCCATACAATCTTCCACCGCGTTGAGCGTCACGAGCTCTTGGGGCACCACGGCAGACGTGCGGTTGCGCACGCGCGCCACAAACTCAAGCGTCGACAGGTACACATCGCCAAAGGGCGCGTAATCGCCCTGATAGCCTCCGCTAAGCGCCGGCGCCGCCAGCGCGTACTCGGTTTTGGACAGCGGGCTCAGCGCCATCGCACCCAGCTCGAGCGCCGTATCCTCCAGCATGAGGCCCAGCGTGCGAGAGCGCAGGCGCTCGGC
>CABQZS010000243.1 GCA_902468695.1 uncultured Collinsella sp. | reverse complement strand
GCCGGCCCTTGGGCCTCGGGCGCAGGGCCTCCGCGCCGCCCCGGCGGTATAGCGCGCACCACTTCTTGAGCGCCGACATCGACATTATGCCGAACGCCGCCATCGCCTCGGTCTTCGTCATGCCGCCGTCGACGACGGCGGAGGCGGCGGCGACCTTCTGCTCGTATGTGTACCTGCCCTGCTTTCCGTCCATGCGCAGCAGCACCTCGCTCCCGAACGCGCGGTATATCTCCTGCCATCTTCTCACGGCTTCCGCGGGAAGCGAAAGGGCAATCGCGGCAGATTTATACCCGTGCCCGAGCTCGAAGAGCCCTATGGCCGCCTTCCTGGCCTCGACATCATGCTTCACCCTCAAATCAACGCGCATAAAGAAAGCCTCCCATTTCTCATGTCCAAGAAATGGGAGGCAGTTCAATATGGGAGATCGGGCTTTCAAGGCTCAGTTAAACCAAACTTGCACGGTCAAATGACCCGTAGCTTACATCTGCTCGGGCGCGGAAACGCCAACGAGGGTGAGCACCAGAGCGAGCGTCACGCGGACGGCGTCGCAAGCGGCCAGACGGGCGCGCGAAAGCTCGGGGTCGACGGGACGGCCCTCACTCGGCAGAACCTGGCAAGCAGCGTAGAAGCTGTGGAAGTCGCCGGCGAGTTCCTCGGCAAAGTGCGTCAGACGGAACGGGGCGCGGTCGCGAGCGCAGCTGGCGATGAGGTCGGTGAGCTCGTTGAGCTTACGCGAAAGGGCGAGCTCGGTCGGGTCGGTCAGCAGCGAGTAATCGACGTTCTCACCGATGGCCTTGGCGGCAACGGCCTTCATGCCCATCTCGTCAGCCTGCTCGGGCGTAACGTCAGCGGCACGGCGCAGGATGGAGCATACGCGGGCGTGAGCATACTGCACGTAATAGACCGGGTTGGAGTTGTCGCGCTTCTTAACGGCCTCAATATCGAAGTCGACCATCTGGTTGGAGCTCTTGGAGATGAGCGTGTAGCGAGCGGCATCGGAGCCGACCTCGTCGACGAGCTCCTGAAGGGTCACCATGGTGCCCTTACGCTTGGACATACGGACGGGCTTGCCGTTGCGCAGCAGGTTGACGAGCTGGCCCAGCAGAACCTCAAACTTGCCGGGGTAACCCAGAGCGTCGCAGACGCAGCGGACGCGCTCGATGTAGCCGTGGTGGTCGGCACCCCAGATGTCGATGACGTGGTCGACGCGCTGGAACTTATCCCAGTGATAGGCAACGTCGGAGGCGAAGTAGGTGTACTCGCCGTCGGACTTGATCAGGACGCGGTCCTTGTCATCGCCCAGGTCGGTGGAGCGGAACCACAGGGCGCCGTCCTTGGTATAGAGGTAGCCCATCTTGTCGAGCTTCTCAAAAGCGCGGTCGACGGCAGAGGTGCCGGCGGTCTCGCCCTCGGTGTCCTTCACGTACAGCGAACGCTCGGAGTACCAACGATCGAAGTCGCAGTTGACGGCATGGCAGAGGTCGCGCATGTTGTCGACCATCTTCACGTAGCCGCGCTCACGGAAGCTCTCCATGCGCTCCTGCGGATCGGCCTCGACCCACTTGTCGCCGTCGGTGCGCCAGAACTCGGCGGCCTCATCGATGATGTAGTCGCCGCCGTAGGAGTCCTTGCCCAGGGTCTCAGCAAAGTTGTCCTGGTACGGATGGGTCTCGGGATGCTCGTCGTTCTCATCGGCAACGAAGGCGTCGCGGTCAGCGATCAGCAGCTTGTGAGCCTCGTCGATATCCACGCCCTGCTTGGCGATGATGTCGGCAAGCTGCATATAGCGCGTGCTGATGGAGTTGCCGAAGGTGTTCATCTGAGAGCCGTGGTCGTTGATGTAGAACTCACGCTGGATGTCGTAACCGGCGTGGTCCATCACACGGCAGAGCGAGTCGCCCAGCGCGGCCCAGCGGCCGTGGCCGATGTGCATGGGGCCGACGGGGTTGGCGGAAACAAACTCGACCTGGGTCTTCAGGCCACCACCGACGTTGGACTTAGCGAAGTCCATGCCCTTCTCGCGAGCCTCGCCAAAGATGGCATTCTTGACAGCGACGGAAAGGTAGAAGTTGATGAAGCCAGGGCCGGCGATCTCGACCTTCTCGATCGCGGGGTCCTCGGGCATATGGGCAACGACGGCCTCGGCGATCTTGCGCGGGGCACAGTGAGCCAGCTTGGCGGACTTCAGGGCCATGGTGGAGGTCCACTCGCCATGAGAAGTGTCAGCCGGTCGCTCGATGGCGCAATCGTCAAGTTCAAATGCGGAAAGGTCGCCGGCCTCCTGGGCCGCAGCAAGCGCAGCGCGTACCAGCTCTTCAATCTTCTCGGGCATAGGTCCTCCTTGTGTTAAAGCCCCCGAGCTCTTGGTCACTCGTAGGGCAAAAGCCAGAGTTTGTAGCACTCTATCACAAGCGGTAGCTACTGTCGCAGGGTAAAGCTAATAGATATTGCATATGCACAAAATTGACTACAGCTTGTATGGAGTCACTCAAAGATGCCAGTCTGCCTGCAAATTATGCACGCGTTGAAAATGCATAAAGGTGTGAATGAGCTGCGTCTTTTATCGAATACTCTTACCTATCGGAGTTGTGTGCTTTTCCTGCATAAAGTGATGGTTTGCGCACGTCAGCGTGGTATTCTAGACATACGTAAATTCGTATAAGTTGGAGGTAGCATGTTCTCAATCGGTCAACACGTCATTCATCCGGGCCAGGGAGTCTGCACCGTCGTCGGTTTTAGGGACGATACGCCGCAGCCCATGCTGCTGCTCGAGACCAAGCAGGGACATGCGCAGACGATCCTCATGTACCCCGTGGCGCAGGCCGACCGTTTGCACGCCGCCATCTCGCAGCAAGATGCCGAGCACCTGCTGAGCCACTATGACGAGCTGGAGTGCGACACCTTTACCGAGCGCAACAGCTCGCTTGAGGAGACGCACTTTAAGCAGCAGCTCAAGCTGGGCGCGCCCGAGACGGTCCGCGTGGCAAAGACCATGATGTACCGCATTCGCCAGGCCGAGGAAGCTGATAAAAAGCCCAGCTCCTACTACATGCGCGTACTCAAGGAAGCCAAGCGCCGCTCCATCGAGGAGTTCGCTGTGGCCTTGGGCGTCACCGAGGAGGCCGCCGAAGCCCGCCTAGCCCAAGCCGCCCTCAACTAACCTGCCAAAAAGGGACAGGTTTATTTTGGCAGGTTTTATCTGGCCAAACGTCAACAAACAATCAGTAAATGGTCGGGTGCTCCGTTTTGTTTAAGAGCGCCCGACCATTTTTCTATCGCCGTAAAAATGCGTGAAGCCCATTTGCGATGACATCACGCGAGGGCCGTCCAGATCGACGTAACCAACGCCCGCATCCACAGCAAGCGCACCCGTCTTACTCAATTACCATTAAAAAGCATCAATTTGAAAACGCAATTATATTTCGGCAGGTAGCAGCTATAGTCGGTGAACTGAATCTCGACAACCGAAGCCCCCGAATGAGGTATCTTCAGCCCATCCAAGCTAAAGGAGGGGCCATGCCGAGAAAACCTCGTTCAAAGTCACCAACCGGTTATTTCCACGTTACGTTGCGTGGAAACGGAGGGCAATTGCTGTTTGACGATACCGAGGACCGAATCGCCATGCTTCAGATCCTCGATGCGATCCTCCCCAAACACAATATCGAGCTTATCGCTTGGTGCCTTATGGGGAACCACATTCATCTACTCATCGACGATCCGGACAACCGTAAGAGCGACGCGATGCACGCGGTAGCCGTATCGTATGCGGGCAGGTACAATGCGCGGACGGGGCATATCGGCCACGTGTTTCAGGAGCGGTTTTGGGATTCGCCCATTAAGTCGGAAGTATATTTACTTGAGGCAATTCGATACATTCATCTGAATCCACAAAAAGCAGGACTGGCGGCATACGACGAATATCCCTGGAGCAGCCATCGCGAGTATCTAATGAGTGCCAGGCCACGGCCGCATGTCACCGGCAGCGTTGTCGGTGTTTTATTCCCAACACCTCGCTCATACCTTCAGCTCATGGAAAGTGCGCCGTCGCTTCCCTATCGCCCCAGCGCAACAGCCAAGGTTCGCGAGGAAGATCTATGCGAATTTGGCACGGCAATCGTGCAGAGTGTCGCAGGATGCGCTCCGACGGAACTCAAATCCGTCTCCAAGCCACTTCGCAATGAGGCGATTCTCGCGCTTCGAAAAGAAGGGCTAACGGTTAAGCAGGTTCAGCTGCTGACCGGACTGGGGACATGGATTATTAAGAACGCGTCCTAGCGTCGCGTTTGCCGAGTTACGGGTACGGCGAAGCACAGCTGCCTGCTGCGAGGCGCCGCCATTCGCCAACGTCACCATGTCAAACAGAAAACGCTTCCGCTGAATAACGTCCAACGGAAGCGTTTTCCCAGATAAAACATACCAAAATAAACCTGTCCCTTTTTGGCAGGTTAGGCCTGGAAGGTGTCGCGGTCGGGCGCGAAGGACTGCATGGCCGCGATGGTGCGGTCAAAGAGCTCGGGAAGCTCCCAGCCGAGCATCTCGGCGCCCTGCGAAATCACGTCGCGCGAGCAGCCGGCGGCAAAGCGCTTGTCCTTGAACTTCTTCTTGAGCGACTTGGTCGTAAAGTCCATAACGCTCTTGCTCGGGCGCATGATGACGGCGGCGCCGATCAGGCCGGTGAGCTCATCGCAGGCAAACAGGATCTTTTCCATCTGCAGCTCGGGTTTGGGCAGCGAGGTGTTGAAGTCCGACGTGTGCGTCTGGATGGCGCGAATGAGCTCGGGAGACGCACCTTCGCCCTTAAGAATCTCGGCAGCATAGATGGTGTGGTTCATGGGGTCGTCCTCATGCTCCTCCCAATCCAAGTCGTGCAGCAGGCCGACGATGCCCCAAAACTCCTCGTTCTCGGGGTCGAACTCGCGCGCAAAGTAGCGCATGGTGCCCTCGACCGTCTCGCCATGGGTGATGTGGAACGGGTCTTTGTTGTGCTCGTTAAGCAGTTCAAACGCGCGGTCGCGGGTGATTCCGGCGGAAAGCGTCTGGGACATGGCAATACCTCCAGGTGAGTCGATGTTAGGACACGGTGTCACTATCGTATATCGCCGCGGCTCAAGCCGAAAGGCAAAAAAGTTATGCGGAGAAAAAAGCCGGGCGATCGTGTCGCCCGGCAAAACCGCAGATAAAACCTGCCAAAATAAACCTGTCCCTTTTTGGTAGGTTTAGGGGCGGACCTGGCCGGTGCCTCGGAGCTTGTATTTGTAAGTGGTGAGGGCCTCGGCGGCGAAGGGGCCGCGGGCGTGGAGCTTTTGGGTCGAGATGCCGATCTCGGCGCCCAGGCCAAACTCGCCGCCGTCGGTGAAGCGCGTGCTGGCGTTGGCGTACACGGCCGAGGCATCGACCGCATCCAGGAAGCGCTCGCAAGCATCCGTGTCCTCGGCAACGATGGCCTCGGAGTGCATCGTGCCGTAGCGGTTGATGTGTGCGATGGCCTCGTCCTCGCTTGCCACGACCTTCACGCTCATCTCGAGCGCCAGGTACTCGCGACCCCAGTCCTCCTCAGTCGCGGCGACGTAGTCATCACCCTCGGCAAGCCCGGCATCGGCGCATGCGGCGCACGTGGCTTCGTCGCCGTGAATGAGCACACCATGGTCATGCAGCACGGCCACGGCCGCAGGCAGGAACGAATCTGCCACGGCGCGGTCGACCAGCAGCGACTCGGCGGCATTGCACACGCCTACGCGCTGGGTCTTGGCATTAACGATAATGTTGAGCGCCTTATCAAAGTCGGCGGATTCATGCACGTAGATGTGGCAGTTGCCCGTGCCCGTCTCGATCACCGGCACAAGCGACTCGCGCACGCAGCGCTGGATCAGGCCTGCACCTCCGCGCGGAATGAGTACGTCGACAATACCGCGGAGCTTCATGAGCTCGCCGGTGGCCTCGCGGTCGGTGGACTCGATCATCGACACGGCCTCGCGCGGGAAGCCCTTGGCCTCGAGCGCATCGGCCAGCAGCTCGGCGATCATGGCACACGAGTGATAGGCCAGCGAGCCGCCGCGCAGAATGCAGGCGTTGCCGGTGCGGATGCAGATGCCCGCGGCGTCGGCCGTCACGTTG
>CABQZS010000242.1 GCA_902468695.1 uncultured Collinsella sp. | reverse complement strand
ACATGGCCGCCAGCGTAGCTCAGTTGGTAGAGCACCGCTCTCGTAAAGCGGGGGTCACCGGTTCGAGCCCGGTCGCTGGCTCCATTGCACAAGATAGCCGCCTTCGGGCGGCTTTTTTGTTGCTGATTTTGAGTGCGCATGCGCCAACCCAAGCATCACCGCGTCGACAGTTCCCCTATTCAAAAACAGAAACCCCGCCAAACGTGATTCCCCTAGGGGAAACACTTTTGGCGGGGTCCTTGCGTGATTTCCCTAGGGGAATCACGCCATCAGACGAACAGCTCAGACGAACAGCGTGTTACTCCTCCCAGTAAGCGTCGGCAAGCAGCTTAAAGCAGATCTTCTTGACCGGCTGCGCGCCATCACCCGGGAACTCGAGCGTGGGCATGTGAGGCTCGCCGGCAACGAACAGCGCAAACTTGTCGTCAGCAAGATCGCCGGCGATCGAGGCGTCGGAATCGACAAGATCGTAGTCATCCTTCTCGTCAAACTCCTGGACCAGCGTCAGGCTGCCCGTGGCAACCTTAAAGGCCTCGCGACCCTCGACGTCGATCTGCAGGTCGTGATAGCGCTGATGCGTCTCATAGTGAGCCTCGGCCTCGGGACGCGTCGTGGGAGCCATGACGTTCGCAAAGACCTTGTCGCCCAGAATCGGATGGCTACCGACCTCGAGCTGCGCCGGGTCGTTCTCCTCGAGCCAGTCGATCAACACGTCGAGGCCCTTGAGCATTCCGCGGTACTCCTCGATATCGCCCAATGCACCGTAAATCATCTAAATCCCCTCTCGGATCGTTCCTTTGGCGGCTACTCGATAAACGCGTTACCGACGCTGTTGCCGCCCACATACGTCTCGACCAGGGTAAGGTCGGGATTGAACACGACATACTCGGCGTCGCGCCCCGGCATAATGCTACCGCACTTGTCGTCGGCTCTAGCCACAAGCAAACAACCGATGCCGGAGCCGACGCCCAAGCTCCTACAGCTCGGTCACGACAACGCCGTTGTAGACCTCGTCCCAACGATCCATGACCAGATGGCCGGTCATGGGATCCATGGCATTGAGCTTGCCGCAGGTGTTGGCGGTACGCAGCACCGTCTCGTCGTCTGCGCCAGCAGCGATGGCATGTGCGAAGCCTGCGATAGTGGAGTCACCAGAGCCCGTGGCGTTAACGGCAGGGATATCGGGCGTCTTTGCGCGGAACGCACGGGCATTGTGGAAGCCAACGGAGCCGGCAGCGCCCATGGACACGACGACCCAGGGGATATCGGAGAAGCGGGCGTCAGAGGCGAGCGCGGCGCGGAGCTCATCCACATCGTCGGTGGTAAAGTTCGTGCCCAGAAGGCCGTTGATCTCGGTCAGGTTAGGCTTGACCAGCTCGGGCTTAATTTCGGACTTAAGGGCGGCCTCGAGCGAAGCACCCGAGGTATCGAGCAGCACCTTGGCGCCGGCGTTCTCGGCAATGCCCGTGATCTTGGCATAGTAGTCTGCCTCGACACCGCGGGGCAGCGAACCCGAAATGGTGACGACGTCGGCCTTACCTGCAAGCTCGGTAAACTTGGCGGTAAAGGCATCGAGCTCCTCGGGGGCAATTGTCGGGCCGCTCTCGAGCAGCTCGGTCTGGTTGCCGGCGTGGAGAATGTTAAGGCAAATGCGAGTCTCGCCCTTGATGGGCACAAAGTCGTTGTTAATACCGTTGGCGTCCATGAGCTCAGCCATGTAGGCGCCCATGTGGCCGCCGAGCAGACCGGTTGCCACAACGTCGTCGCCCAGCTGACCCAGCACACGGGCCACGTTGAGGCCCTTGCCGCCGGCGGTCTTTTCGGGCGTCACACGGTTGACGTCGTCGATAATGAGCTCATCGAGCTGATAGCGCGTATCGACAGACGGGTTCATCGTAACGGTGAGGATCATTTTAGCTCCTTATCTCGCAGGCTCCTTATGCCTCGCGATACGAGTCGACAAAACGGAATTACAGAATCTCAATCGTGAACGAGCGGACGATGGTCTCCTTGGGCTTGGCGACAAGGCAGCCGCGCTTATGCTCAAGTACGTCGTCCTCATCGGAGCAGGTCGAGAGGCCGCCCCAAGGCTCAACTGCCACAAAATCGCCCTCGGGCTTACTCCACACAATGAGATACGGGAAGCCCTCGAAGCTCAGGCGAACGCCCTTGTCCTCCCCCTTCTTAGAAAGCGTGACCTGGCGGCTCTCGAGCACGTCAAAGATGGTCTCCGCAAAATCGAAGAGCTCGTGCGACAGGGGCAGCGTCTTTCCCACCATTGGGTTCTTGGAACGGTTTGCCACGTCAATCAATCCGGTCGAGGGCACGGCGGTGCAAAGCTCCGCAGCCTCGTCTTTCTCAAAGCGCAGCTCGTAGTCCGTATAGGCCTCGCCCTCATCGAGCGGACACCTAAAGCCGGGATGACCGCCGATAAAGAACGGCATGTCCTCGGTT
>CABQZS010000241.1 GCA_902468695.1 uncultured Collinsella sp. | reverse complement strand
GCCTTGGCATCGGTGTAGCTCACGTTGCACTTGGTGCGGATGGTTTCAACTTTTTCGAGGTCGTCCATGACCTGTCCTTTCGTTCGATGGGCGCGACGCCGGGCGATTTGCCCGGGCGCGAGCGTTGCGTTCGGCGGCCTGCGTGGCGCCGCCCCGCCCTTGGTCGAACTCTATAGTGCAGGTTATAGATTAAGCGATTCTTGAGCCAAGATTAATGTTGGATGAGTTTTTGCGCGGCGGCGGGAAAAGTATTAGACCTCGATAGCGGGGGATGGGGTGCCTGTGCAAAACGGCGTCAAGGGTTGGTCGAGTGGGCGGTTTTCAGGCGACTGGGACATGGCGGGCGGTCGATCACCTATACTGGTTGGGCTCAACTGGAGAGGTGATGACTAGTTATGAAATCAATCAATGTTGCAGCAGCGATTATTCAGAAGGATGGAAAAATCCTGAGTTGCCAGCGCGGCTATGGCGAGTTTAAAGACGGCTGGGAGTTTCCGGGCGGCAAGCTCGAGCCGGGCGAGACCGGCGAGCAGGCAATCGTGCGCGAGATTCAAGAAGAGCTCGAGGTCACGATCGGTAACCTTGACTATCTTTGCACGGTCGAACACGATTACGAGACGTTCCATCTGTCGATGAAGTGCTACCTAGCTACCATCCTTTCGGGGGAGTTCAAAGAGCACGCTCACGAGGACATGAAGTGGCTCGATACCAATAACCTGTGGGATGTCGATTGGCTTCCGGCGGACGTTAAAGTCGTTAGGGAACTCGAAAAGAAACTCGGGCTTAAGTAAGAAAGGAGCGGGCGCCGCATGGCGCCTCGCTCCTTTTTTGTTACTCGGCTTCACTAAGATCGCTGAGCATAAACTCGTAAATGTCCTGCCTCACGGGTGCGTTGAGCTCATATTCGATTTCGACGGCGTTGTCGTTGCTCTTAGTTTTAATAGCCTCGAACTCGCCGGTCGGATGCATTTCGCCTAAGAAATAGAACTCCTTACCACCCTTATCGTCCTTGTTCTTTCGCATAAACAAATACGTCTTCAAGCCGTTTTCTGGCCATGCCTGCAGTCGCAGAATCTCGGGGGAGTTGAGCGTGCGGTTGTTCTTAGAGATTGCAACTAGCTTGCTCGGCGAAACAAAGCGGTCTTCATACTGAATTGACTCACTAATGTCGGGTGCCTTGTCATAGTTAATAAACACGGGGAATGTGTTGGTCTTTTCGTCGTAGAAGTAGCCGCCAAGATTTTGGCCGTTGATGTTCTTTTCCCAGTTCATCAAGCGGCAAACCTCTTCGTATGTGTACTTGGCATTGAGAACGAAATTTGTGTTCTCGTACGTCTCGGCATAGTCGAGTCGGTTGCGCGCAATGCCAAAATCCAGCACCTCGAGAATCTGACGCTTGAACTCTGCGTTGCGCAGGGCGCTCGCAAACACTTCGGTCAGACGAGGTCCGGTTCCGTCGTCAATAAGCAGGGAAACGAAATCCTTAGGAGTGGCAAAGTCGCCCTTAAGGACGGCGATTGCCGACCTAACGGCGCTGTCCTTAAGTTGTGCGCGGTAGTTCCTAAGCGCGGCCTCGCGCATATGTCGATAGCCCTCGTGTCCGGCTTCGACGAGCGTTTGAAGCAAATAGAGGTCTTCGAATCGCTTGCCCGCGGCGAGCTTTTGCGAAATAAATTTGAGAATCTTGGTTTGATCAGAGGAAAAATGGACTGTGTAGCCCGGCTCGTATTTGGAAAGAAATGCGTGGTAGGACCCCAGGCCGCTGTTCTTGAAGATAAGCAGCGGATCGATGGAGCCATTACGATCAAATTCGAGCAGCGATGGAATCTTGCCGAGTTTCTGGCGCAAGTCGAGATATTCGTTCTTCAAAAATCTGACGGAGGTAAAGTCGCCGCCGTCGATGGCCTTATAGATGCGAGCTTCGGAAATACGATCGAAGCTTACCGTTGAGCATCCGGGGATCGCCGAATCGCTCTCTTGGACGAGACGACGCAGACGGTCTTTGTTGTACGTCTTGTCACCCGAAAGCGCGATGGGCACCAAGAAGTTGCTCTGGTAATTGCCAATAAAATCTAGTACCAGTGCGTATTCCTTGCCATCATTCAGGCGCAAACCTCGTCCGAGCTGCTGAACAAAGATGATTGCGGAGTCGGTGCGTCGAAGCATGATGATCTGATTGAGCGAGGGGATGTCGACGCCCTCGTTCATGATATCGACCGAGAAAATGTACTCGAGCTCGCCGGCTTCAAGTTGGCTGATCGCGGCATCGCGGACTTCATCGGAATCTTGACCGCTAATCGCAGCCGTTCGATATCCGAGAACGTTGAATTTGCGCGACAGTTCTTCGGCCTCGGCGTTTCGATTGCAGAAAATTAAGCCCCTGCGGTTGCTTTTGGCGACGCTATATTCTTCGATCTTCTCGGTGATGTGACGCACGCGTTCATCGGACGTCAAACGCCCGAACAGAGCGGTATCTTCGACCGTCTCATCGTCAATCTCCAGATCGTGAATGCCAAAATAATGGAAGGGGGCTAGCATCTCTTCGGCCAAAGCGTCCTGCAGCGTGATCTGGAACGCGATGACGTGATTGAAAAGGGCAAAGACGTCGTAGCCGTCGGTGCGATTAGGCGTAGCGGTCATGCCAAGATAAAACCGAGGCGTAAAGTGCGACATGATGGATTGGTAGCTCTGAGATCCCGTGCGGTGGGCCTCGTCGATGACGATGTAGTCGAACTCATCGGGACGGAAATCGCTCAGATGTTTGGCGACCGAAGAACACATGGCAAACACGCAGGTGGCATTGCTTATATTCTTGCCAGTTTGATAGGTGTCGAACGTATAGGTACTACCTAAGAGCCGTTCATAGCTTACACGGGAGGCGTCTATAATGCGTCGGCGGTGCGCTAGAAAGAGGATGCGCCGGGGTTTAGTTGCGAGCACGTCGAACGCCGAAAGGAAGGTCTTGCCAGTGCCGGTTGCCGAGACCAGCAATGCACGGGTCTCGCCCTTGCGGTGGATTACGCCGAGCGCCTCAAGGGCGCGCTGCTGCATTTTATTGGGCTTGATTTCTTCGAGGTCGTTCGTGGTTGGGCTAACAGTTGCCTGGAACGTCGGTTTCGATTTGGGCTTTGACGGACGTGCCGATCGATATGCGGCATAGTTCTCAATCCAGTCTTGGGAAAGCAAAACGGTTGAGGTGTCGTTCCACAACGAATTGAACTCGCCCCTCAGCTCGCCGAGTAGGCGGCTGTTCTCGACAGTCTGGTACAGCACGTTCCATTCTTTATTACAGGTGAGGGCGGCCTGCGTCATGTTCGAGCTGCCGACGATGACCGTGCTGGTTTCGCCCTTATCAAAAATGTATCCCTTGGCATGCAGATTACCCTGGAATACGCGAACTTCCATGTTGTCGTATTCCAGGAGCTTGCGAAAGGCATCGGGTGAGTTGAAGTTGAGATAGGTGGACGTGAGCAGCCTGCCCTTAATGCCACGCTGCTTGAGCTCTTGGAACGTCTCGACCAGGATTTGAAGGCCGCCGTCTGCAACAAACGCTACGCAAAAGTCAAAAGAGCCGCAGGTTGAGAGCTGCTCCTTGATAACGGATAGTAGTGTTCCGCCTGTCGCCTTTGAGTTGGCGATGAGCTTGGGTGAATCGTTCCCGCGTGCAAGCGAGTCGAATTCAATATCAATCTGCTGCTGCGTAGTCATCCCGGCCAAACCTTTCGAAAGACTATGTTGGCGCCAGGATAACAGATCGACCGTTCGTGTTTTGGGCGTATGTGATTTTTAGACTATCGGCTACTCAAGTTTGTGGCTGCGGCCTTGGTGCCGTGTCTTGCTGGGCCTCTCTCTATCTATGTGTATGTGTTTTCGTCTTATAGGCTGCTGGGAGAAGTCCTGCCCCCAAGATTCCGCGCATGCCATGGCTCCGTGTCGGCCATGTGGCAAGTTGCTTGTCATAGCCTCGCCGGAATCCGACTGCAAATGGCCACGGACGGATATGCAGGTTCTTGTCGCTACGTGAGAAAAACTTGCAAAACTCGCAAGTTCTTGTCATGCTGTGAGAAAAACTTGCAGATTGGGGCGGGCGATGGATAAACGGATGGTCCCTAGAAATCGATATCTCGAGAAATTGATTGCCTTTCGTGATGCGGATGTCATCAAGGTCGTAACGGGTATGCGCCGTTGTGGCAAATCGACGCTTCTGGACATGATGCGCAAACATCTTGAGGATAACGGCGTTCCATCCGAATGTCTTTTGACCTTTAAGATGGAGTCGTTTGAGCTGGAGGGCGTGCGTGATTGGCGAGAGCTTTACCGCCACGTCGACGGCCTAATGCCTGCTGGTAAGAGGTGCTATCTCTTCTTCGACGAGCTCCAGGAGGTTGCCGGATGGGAGAAGGCGATTAACGCGCTTCGTGTCGACCGGGACTGCGATATATATGTTACGGGTTCGAATGCTTTTCTCCTGTCGTCTGAGATTGCGACCTTAATCTCGGGCAGGTATGTCGAGATTCGGATGCATCCGCTCACTTTTTCGGAATATGTCGACTTTCTTGGTCCGACTGACGTCACGAATAGGCTCGCTGTTTTTGGTCGGGAGGACATTGTTGCGCTCGACGATCTTCTCGACCGTTATCTTGTGTTTGGAGGCCTGCCGTTTCTCGCTGCTTCAAAACTGCCGGAGCAGGAAATGAAGGACTATATCTGGAGCACGTACCAAACAATCGTCGGGCGCGACATTTTGGCTCGCGAGGCGCGTCGGGGTAGACGGTCGGTGACGAGCAGGAGTGTGCTCGACCGCGTCACTTCCTACTTGGCCGATAACATTTCAAACCCGACATCAATTAACAAGATTGTTGGCACGCTGGCGGAGAACGGGCTGAAATCCTCGCATGGCGTCGTGGACACTTGTGTGTCCGCCCTTGAGGAGACCTATATCTTTTCGCATGCGCGCCGATTTGATATTAAGGGTCGGGACATTTTGAAGACCGGTGGCAAATTCTACATTGAGGATCTGGGGCTTCGAGCTTTCTTGGATGGGTATCGCGGCAGCGACAGTGGGCGTGTTCTCGAAAATGCCGTTTACAATCGCCTTGTCTATGACGGATATCAAGTCTTCACGGGTCATCTTCGAGATGCCGAAATCGACTTCGTTGCAATCGGCGACGGCTCGGATCGTAAGTTTATTCAGGTTACAGAGTCGATTGACGAGGAGGCGACGCGTAAGCGCGAGCTGCGTCCATTTGAGCTCAGATCGCTCGAGAAGATTACCGGCGGTTACGAGAAGATCATTGTCGTTCGTCAGGGGAGCCATCCGACCGACATCGACGGTATCAAAATCGTTTCTGCAGTCGATTTCTTAATGGGTAGGCTTGGGGCTTAGGGCGTTTGGAGCGCGTCTGTTTCCTATGCCTAGCGACATTGCCACAGCTCGTGACGCCGCCGGCTTCTTCCTTTCCGTCGGGCGGCACCAACTCAGTTGATCCGTTGGGGATGGAGGAAAGCGGATCATTTTCGGCGCGCCGCAGGTGATACGAATCCTGCGGCGCGCTGTTTTTTGCGCGAGGGCTTTCAGCTGTGTCCGCACGACATGTGACACTTACCCTGCCGTCCTGCTCTGCCGCGGCGGCATGTACCCAAACAACGACCCTCTAAGGAGTTCGATATTGATGAGTGACAACACCAAGCATCTCGCAAAGAAGTGCGTCAAGGACGCGGGGCCGTGCCTCGCGCTGCGCGTAGCCGGCGCAGCGGTCGCGCTGCTGGCTGTTCTGGGGCCATTCGACGTGCTCCGAAGTGCCAGTTCCCTGCACGTTTGCATGGCCCTTGCCGGCGCCATGATGACCGGCGGCGTGCTCGATCTGGTTTTTTGGGTGCTTGACCCGTTTGGATGGAAGAACGAGGGGTAAGCCCTAAGGGATGGAAGGGCTGGAACGGTTAGCTTAGTAATCGTGCAGAATGCGGGCTAGCGACTTGCAGGGAAGTGGTGATCCGATGACGGTCTATGTGACGGGCGACATTCACGGTGGGCTCGACATGCAAAAGCTGCGCGACTGGGAGCTTGGGGATAGCCTGACGAGCGACGACTATCTCATCGTCGCCGGCGACTTTGGCTTTCCGTGGGATTTCTCTGCCGAGGAATGCGCCGATATCGCTTGGCTGGAGTCGCGCCCCTATACGTTGCTGTTCGTCGACGGCAACCACGAACGTTTCGATCACTGGGCGGAGCGTCCCATGGAACTGTGGCACGGCGGCCTGATGCAGCGCCTGTCGGACACCTCGCCCATCCGACGCCTGACGCGCGGCGAGGTTTTTGAGCTCGACGGCTCAACGATCTTTACCATGGGCGGCGCCACGAGCGTGGATAAGGAATACCGCATTCCGTATTCCAGCTGGTGGCCGCAGGAGCTGCCGGACGAGCGCAACTTTGAGGAGGCGCGGGCAAAGCTCGAGAGCATGGGCTGGAAGGTCGACTACGTGATCACCCACACCTGCTCTACGCGCATGCTTTCGCCCACGCTTTATCCGGCATCCAGCTGGAATTGCCCCACGGTTGATCGACTTACGGCATTTTTCGATGAGCTGGAAGATCGCATGGACTACAAACGCTGGTATTACGGGCATTTTCATCGGGATGCCAACCCGGCCGAGCGCCATACCGTGCTCTACGACTGCATCGTTCGCTTGGGTGACGAACTCCAGCCCTGGGATGTTGCGTAGAGGCGGGGTGGCTGGCTACTCGACCGTTACAGTGATGTTCTCGCGGTGCGCACGGATGACGTTCCATCTAAAGTGCTCGACCAGCTGTTCGGCAGAGCGCGGCGTGGTGTCCGGCGCGATGCCTGTTTGCCCGGCGAGCCATCCCAACAGTGCCTCGGGCGTGCCAAATCGTGCGCGTAGTTCGCTCAGGTCCAGATCGCGATCGCGCTTGGAAAGGCGGCGGCCGTCCGGCGACATGAGCAGCGGAATGTGCGCGTAGCGCGGTGTGGGCAGTCCCAGCAGATGTTGCAGATAGATCTGGCGCGGCGTGGAACCAAGCAGGTCACATCCGCGTACGATCTCGGTGACGCCCATGGCGGCGTCGTCGACCACCACGGCCAGCTGATAAGCAAACACGCCGTCGCTGCGACGCACCAAAAAGTCGCCGCACTCGGTGGCGAGTGCCTCGCATTGGGCTCCGTACGTGCGGTCAACGAATTCGACCACATCGTCTGCGAGGTCGTCGACGGCGGGCACGCGCAGGCGCGTGGCCGGAGCGCGCAGGGC
>CABQZS010000240.1 GCA_902468695.1 uncultured Collinsella sp. | reverse complement strand
TCGAGAAGGCTGAGGGCAAGTTCGTCCGTCAGTCCGGCGGTCGCGGTCAGTACGGCCACGCCGTCATCAAGCTCGAGAAGATGGAGGAGGGCTTCGGCTACGAGTTCGTCAACGCTATCGTTGGCGGCGTCGTGCCCAAGGAGTACATCCCGTCCATCGACAAGGGCATCCAGGAGGCCCTGAACACCGGTGTTATCGCCGGCTTCCCGGTCCTCGACGTTAAGGTCACCCTGTTCGATGGTTCTTACCACGAGGTCGACTCCTCCGAGGCCGCCTTCAAGATCGCCGGTTCCATGGCTATCAAGGACGCTCTCAAGAAGTCCGACCCGCAGCTGCTCGAGCCGATCATGGCTGTCGAGGTCGAGACCCCCGAGCAGTACATGGGCGACGTTATGGGCAACCTCTCCGGTCGCCGCGGCAAGATCGAGGGTATGGAGGATCGCAAGAACAGCAAGCTCATCCGTGCCAAGGTGCCGCTGGGCGAGATGTTCGGTTACGCTACCGACCTTCGCTCCCAGACCCAGGGCCGTGCATCCTACACGATGCAGTTCGACTCTTATGAGCCCGCGCCCAAGTCCATCGTGGACGAGGTCATGAGCAAGAACGCCTAAGTTCGAGCTCCCTGTTACGTAATCCGCGAGAATATCTCTCGCACTCTTTGGAGGTTTAAGTTGGCTACCCAGAAGATCCGCATTCGCCTCAAGGGCTATGATCACGAGGTCGTCGATCAGTCCGCGAAGCTCATCGTCGAGACCGCTCAGAAGACCGGCGCTCGCGTTTCCGGTCCTGTCCCCCTGCCCACCGAGCGCAACCTGTACACGGTTATCCGCTCGCCGCACGTGAACAAGGACTCCCGTGAGCAGTTCGAGATGCGCACCCACAAGCGCCTCATCGACATTCTCGACCCCACCTCGGGCACCGTTGATTCGCTTATGCGTCTCGACCTCCCCGCTGGCGTCGACATCGACATCAAGCTCTAAGCGATATCGCTCATAGCTTACAGAGCCCCGCTGCCATTACGGTAGCGGGGCTCTTTTGTTTTGAATGATGGCCTTGGGGGCCCGGATAATGCGGCCGAATGGGTGGCTATGGCGTCTTATTTACCCATGGGGCGCAGCGATGCCTCCTCAAAATGGAAGGATCGTAAGTCGCCTTCCGTCTCGATGCACGCTCGACCAAAGTCATCGACGGTTTTAAAGATGCCTCGCGCCAGCTCGTCCCCAGCGGGGGAACGGGCGATAACGTGCTCCCCAATCCAATTAAGGTGAGTGACATATTCGCCGTGGACGGGCGCGAGCGGTCCGGCGTCTTCTTCCATGGCGTTGAGACACTCTGCCCATGTGTCTACAGCGTTCACGACCGCGTGATAGACCTCCTTGAGTAGCACATCGACGGCGGGAACATTCTCGTTGAGGTCCGAGAGACCGATTGCCGGCAGGCCATCATCGGGAACCTCCGAAGGCACATAGTTCACATTGACGCCAATGCCGCAGACGGCGAAAGGTTTGCCTTCGTTATCGCGTGCCGCCTCGACCAGAATGCCGCCGAGCTTGCGTCCTCGCGCGACCAGGTCGTTGGGCCATTTGAGGCCAATCTCGTTTGCAAGACCCTGCTTTTCGAGCGCCTCGAGCACCGCTAGGCCGCTGACGGCGGCAAGACCAGAGTACTTTGCAGGATTAACGCATGGACGCAGGACAATCGAAAGCAATAGGTTGCCGGCGGTTGAATCCCACTTGTGGCCGCGCCGGCCGCGTCCTGCAGTCTGAGCCCGGGCGGCAAGTCCTGTGCCGTGCGGCGCTCCTTGTTTTCCTGCTTCGAGCAGGTCATCGTTGGTCGATCCGGTTACGTCGACTATCGTTAATTTGGCATCCATAGCGGCTGCTACCTCCTTAATGAATAAGTGAATAACGCAATGGTGTCGTGAGGCAGACACAATGTGAAGCCTTTGTCGCATTTGGACAATTTAATGTTAACACGTCAACAATGACTGAAATGCGCTATCCTCTCTTGGTCGATGTAAACACGTCAACAACTCAAAGGAGGTTAGTGATGGGTTTCACGATACTGGGAACGGGCTCGGCTCTTCCCGAGCGCAGCGTTTCCAACGACGAGCTGTCCGAGTTCCTCGATACCTCGGATGAGTGGATTTTTACCCGCACGGGGATCAAGAGCCGCCATGTGTGCACCACCGAGTCACTCGACGACCTTGCCGTGGCAGCGAGCGAGCAAGCGCTCCAGACGTCCGGAATCGATGCGAGTCAGCTGGATCTTATCGTCTGTTCAACGACGACGGGCGACCATCTCGTCCCCGCCGAAGCGTGCGCCGTTGCTGAGCGCCTGGGTGCCACATGTCCTGCCTTCGACGTTTCGGCGGCTTGTGCCGGCTTCGTATTTGCGCTCGATGTCGCCGAGGGTTATATCGCCCGCGGTCGCGCCAGGCACGTGCTGGTCGTTGCCGCCGAGCAGATGACGCGCGCGCTCGATTGGACCGACCGTGCCACGTGCGTGCTCTTTGGCGATGGCGCGGGTGCTGCGGTCATAGAGGCTGGGGGAGAGAATCCCCTTGCTGTTGAGCTTTCGACGTCGCCTGACGTCGAAACACTGCGCGTCCCCGGATTGGTGGGCTCCTCGCCGTATAAGACGGCGCAGGACTGCGAAAGCGTGCTTTCCATGAACGGCCGTCGCGTCTTCAAGTTTGGCGTCAATGCCATCTGCGACACGGTCAACAAGCTCGCCTGCGACGCGAGCATCGCGGTCGAGGACATCGACCACTTTGTATTCCATCAGGCTAACGAACGAATCTTGAGCCAGGCAGTCAAGCGCCTGGGTGTGCCGGACGACCGTGTGGTCCGAACGTTGCGTGAAACTGGCAACATCTCGAGCGCCTGTATTCCGCTTGCTCTCGATCGACTGGCAAATACCGGCGCGCTGCACGCGGGCGACACCATCGCCCTGGTCGGATTTGGCGCCGGCTTGGATGTAGGTGGCTATCTACTTCGCTGGAAGTAGTCGCACATAGGAAATAAAAACGCCCCTAGGGCACAAACAAAGGAGAACTACCATGGCAGATCAGAAGACCTTCGAGCGCGTTTGCGACGTTATCCGCGAGACCGCCGGCCTTGACGACGTCGAGATGAAGCCCGAGTCCACGCTCGAGGAGATTGGCCTCGACAGTCTGGGCACCGTCGAGATCCTCGTCGCCGTCGAGGACGAGTTTGGCATTGAGCTCGATACCGAGGAGAACCCCAAGACGGTCGGCGAGTTCGTCGATACGGTCGAGGCGGCATTGGAGAAGTAGTGATGCTCAAGTCTCCTCTCTGCGATCTGCTCGGCATCGAAAAGCCCGTGTTCCAGGGTGGCATGGCCTGGATTGCCGACGCCTCGCTGGCATCTGCCGTGTCCGAGGCGGGCGGCTTAGGGATTATCGCGGCCATGAATGCCGACGCAAACTGGCTGCGCGATCAGATTCACGAGCTGCGCGCCAAGACGGATAAGCCCTTTGGCGTCAACGTTATGCTCATGAGCCCGTTTGTCGACGAGGTCGCACAAGTGGTGATTGATGAGCAGGTGCCCGTTGTGGTGACCGGCGCCGGCAATCCCACCAAGTACATGAAGGCCTGGGGCGATGCAGGCATCAAGGTTATTCCCGTCGTGGCTTCGGTGGCGCTGGCGCGTCTCGTGGCGCGTCGCGGAGCCACTGCCGTGGTTGCCGAAGGCACCGAATCGGGTGGACATATTGGCGAGACGTCGACGATGGCGCTCGTTCCGCAGGTTGTCGACGCGGTCGATATCCCCGTTGTGGCAGCCGGCGGTATCGCGGATGGCCGCGGGGTGGCGGCCGCCTTTATGCTTGGCGCCGCTGGCGTCCAAGTGGGCACGCGTTTTCTCGTTGCCGATGAGTGTACCGTATCCGAACAGTACAAAGAGCTGGTGCTCAAGGCAGGCGACACGTCGACGCGTGCGACCGGTCGCTCGACGGGACATCCGGTTCGCGCCCTCAAGAGCCCCTTCACCAACGCGTATGCCAAGAACGAGGCGGCGGGCGCAAGCCCCGAGAAGCTCGGGGCCATGGGCGCGGGCGCGCTTCGTAAGGCCGCAAAGGACGGTAATTACGAAGAGGGTTCGTATTTGTGCGGACAGATTGCCGGCATGGTCAACAAACGCCAGAGCGCACTCGAAATCGTCGACGATCTGGTCGTTGGCGCCGAGCATGTCCTGAAGGGTGCGTCCGCATGGGTAGCGTAGCGTTTCTGTTTGCCGGTCAAGGTGCCCAGCATCCCGCGATGGGCGTCGATCTCATCGAAGCATCGCCGGCGGCTGCCGAGGTGTTCGCCATTGCTGACGAGGCGCGCCCGGGGACCAGCGAGCAGTGCCGGAGCGCCTCGAAAGAGGAGCTCTCGCAGACCGAGAACACGCAGCCTTGCGTGTTCGTGCACGACTTGGCTGTCGCCGTCGCCCTGCGCGAGCGCGGCGTGGTGCCTGCCGCCTGT
>CABQZS010000239.1 GCA_902468695.1 uncultured Collinsella sp. | reverse complement strand
GATTGCCTCGCGGACGCGGGCCAGTCGCTCGGCGTCGGCGGCAAGCACGTCGTCGGTCTCGTCCAGATATGAGCGGATCATGCCGATGCCGTCGTAGTACTGCGGGTAACCGTCGTAAAAGTCCGCCTCGGGAGGATCGATGCCGGCGTCCAGATAGAACTCGTCGCTCATCTGGAAGGTGTGGCGGCCAAAGCGTTCGTAGGCACGATCCTGGTAGGGACGGATCACGGCAATAGTCTCGCGCGCCAGCTCGGGCTTGTCGCTGTAGGACCAGGTAAAGCGATTCTGGTGCTTGGTAAAGCCCAGCGGCACAATGCCCAGGCTCGTGATCTGCTCGTGCTCCTCGCAAAAGCGTAGGGTCTTTTGCAGTTCCTCACCGTCGTTCATGCCGGGACACAGTACGATCTGCGCGTGAATCTCGATGCCGGCGGCCATGATGGCCTCGAGCACGTCCATGCCGCGCTGGGCGTTGCGGCCCATCATGCGGCGGCGGACATCGGGGCTCACGGCGTGGACCGACACGTTCATGGGGCTCATATTGCGTTGAATGACGTTTTGAACATCTTCGTCGGTGAGGTTCGTGAGCGTGACAAAGTTGCCCTGCAAAAAGCTCAGGCGGTAGTCGTCATCGCGGATATAGAGCGTGGAGCGACCGCCCTTGGGCAGCATCGTCATAAAGCAGAACACGCAGGCGTTTACGCAGGTACGCATGCCATCGAAGATGGGGCCATCGAACTCCAGACCCCAGTCCTCGCCGGGAAAGCGATCGAGCTCAACGGGGGTGACGGTGCCGTCGCGCGGGTCGAAAACCTCCAGCTCGACGGTGTCGTCGTCTGCCTCCCAGAGCCACACGATCATGTCGGTGAGCGCCTCACCGTTGACCGTGAGCACGCGCATGCCCGGCTCGATACCCACATCCCACGCGGGCGATTCGGGACGCACGTTCTTGATGAGCGCGCCCTCACCCGGCTCGGGGTCGCGGCTGCGCCCGTAATCGGCCACCTCGGCGGCGTATGCGGGTACGGTCTGGTCCATGGTTAGCGGCAAAGCTCCTTGATGCGCGTGACGGCGCGTTCGATGTGTTCTTGCGGGGTGGAGGCTCCGGCGGTGATGCCGATGTGGTGAGCGTCGGTAAACCACGCGGCCTGGAGCTCGGAAGCTTCCTCGATGTGATGCGTGTGCTCGCAGGCGTCTGCGCAAATCTGAGCCAGGCGGCGGGTGTTGCCCGAGTTCTTGCCACCCACGACGACCATGCAATCACAGCGTTTGGCAAGTGTGGCTGCTGCCTGTTGACGCTCACTCGTGGCGGCGCAGATGGTGTTGATCACACGCAGCTCCTGCACGCGCGGGGTTATGGCGGCCACGACCTCGGCGAGGTTCTGCGCGGTCTGGGTGGTCTGCACGACGAGGCCTACCTTGCCCTTGAGCGGCAGCGCGTCCGCGTCGGCAGCGCAACTCACGACCTGCGCGTTATCACCAGCGTGGCCCAGGATGCCCTCCACCTCGGGATGGCCCGGCTCGCCCACGACGAGTACGCGGTAGCCTTCGCGCACCAGGCGCTCGGCCGCCACATGAACCTTCTTCACGTAGGGGCAGGTGGCGTCGACCACGTTGTGGCCGCGTTCACGAGCGGCATCGATGACCTGCGGCACCACGCCGTGGGCGCGGATGATCACGGTGCCGGTTGCGGCGTCGTCCAGGGTTTCGGCCAAGCCAACGCCTGCCTCAGCGAGCTCGCGTACCACGATGGGGTTATGGATGAGCGGCCCCAAGGTATGGACCTGAGCGCACTCACCTGTCTGCGGCGCGGCGGCCAGCGCCATATCGAGCGCACGCTGTACGCCGTAGCAAGTGCCGGCGTGTGCGGCGATCTCGATGGTAGGCGCGGTTGTCTGGTCGGACGTAGTCGCGGCGGTGTTCGTCACGTTCTCGCTCATGGCTAGAACCTGCCCGGATGCTCGGCGCACAGATCGTCTCGCATGGCGTAGACGCGGTTCATGGCCTCGGACTCAAACCAAGCCAGGCGCTCAGTGCGCTTAAGCCCGGCCGGTGCGTCGGAAAGCGAGACGGCCTTGCCGGCGCGGATCCAGCACTTCTTGGGACGCATGATCTTTTTGCCCGCGGGCGTGATGTCGGACCAGCCGCAGATGGCGAGCGGGTTCACAGGTGCCTTGCCCATCTGAGCGATGAGCGCAAAACCGCCGTGGACCTCGGGCTTGATCTCGCGCGAGCGGATGCGCGTGCCCTCGGGGAAGATCAGAACGTCCTCGCCGCGCTGCAGCGCATGCTGGGCGGCGCGCAGGCACTTCATATCTGCAGTACCACGCTCCACGGGGATGCCGCCTACGCGGCTAAAGGCCCAGCGCACAATCTTGCTCTTGGCGAACTCGGACTTAAAGATGGGACGAATGCGGCGCCCCCCAAAGAACAGCGCCGTCTCCACGGCCAAGAGCTCGGCCATCGAGGTGTGGTTGCAGATGACTACGCTGCCGCGACCTTCCTGGCGCTCAAACAACAGGTCGGCGTCCTCGACCTTCCAGCGCCACATGAGCTTGGAGAAGACCCACAGGATGCCCATGACCACGACGACGATGCCGCGGATGAGCGCCGGGAACTCTGCATAAGGAGCGTTGTAATAATCCTCGGGCGTCTGCTTAAACAGGCGCATGGGCTACCTCCTTTGGTTGATGAGGTCCTCGATTATCGAGACGACCTCGTCGATGGTGTGGGCAGTGGAGTCGACGTGCACGGCGTCCTCGGCGGGCACGAGCGGGGCGACCTCGCGGCTGCTGTCGAGCTTGTCGCGCTGCTTAAGGGCGTCGAGCGTCTCGTCGACCTCGGCCTCGAGCTGCTCGG
>CABQZS010000238.1 GCA_902468695.1 uncultured Collinsella sp. | reverse complement strand
GCGAGCTCGCTGGCTGCGGCCCGATTGCCGCTCGTGGCGATCGTCGCCTGCGATATGCCGTTTGTCTCGCCGGAACTCATCGGCGCGCTTGCCGATCGTGTTGAGGCCGAGGTGCTCGACGTGTGCGTGCCGCGCGAGGAGCGGGGGATTGAGCCGCTTTGCGCCGTCTGGCGCCGTAACGTGTGTGCGCCGGTTGCCCAAGAGCTACTCGCCTGCGACCGCCAGCGTATTCGCTGCCTGATCAATCGCGTTCAGGCTGGTTATATGGATGAGCCGCAGATCGTTAAGGCCGCGGGCTCGACGCTCTGCTTCGAAAACGTCAATACACCCGAGGAGTTTGCGGCAGCCGAGCTGCTTGCCTAGACGATTGGAGTTGCCATGTCTCACGATATTTGCCCCGACACGGGAGAGCCTTGCACTTGCGATGGTTCCGAGCCCTGTACCTGCGGCTGCGGTGGCTGTGGACATACTGCGGAAGAGGAAGCGGCCGCCGCGGCGTATCGCGAGGCACACCGCGAGGGCCCGTCCGGTGATGCCCTCGACCACGAGCGCAAGATTATCGTGTCGTTTGACAGCACCTTCGATGTGATGGAATGCGAACAGCTGTGCCTTGCCGCCGGTGTGCCCGGGCGCATCATGCCATTGCCGGGCTCCATCACCGCCGGCTGCGGGCTGTGCTGGGCCATGCCGTTCTCCGGCGATGCACTTGCCGCCTTCCGCGCTGCCACCGAAGGCCGCGTAACCCCCGCCGACTACCACCAACTCGTCCTCTAACCACCACACCACCACAAAGGTGCCTGTCCTCAATGTGGTGGTGTGGAACATGCGGACGAAACAGCTTCGAAACAAGCGATTTGTGCGTCGGGCGCTCAAAAACGCTTCTACCTGCATCGTAATCAAAACGAAACATCCGCTCGTCGGCTTATGCGAAACTTTGCTGCAACAGTGCGATATTATCCATACACGATAAAGCTCGCGGCGCATAGGGTGCCGCGACCGACACTTTTCGTTTCCCATCATTGGAGGAAGCATGAGCTACACGCAGAAAGTTCTCGAAGAGCTCAAGGCCCGCTATCCCGAGCAGCCTGAGTTCATCCAGGCCGCGACCGAGATCCTCGGCACCATCCAGCCGGCGCTCGACGCCCACCCCGAGTACGAGGAGGCCGCCCTGCTGGAGCGCCTCGTCGAGCCCGAGCGCATCGTCATGTTCCGTGTTCCCTGGGTCGACGACCAGGGCAAGGTCCAGGTCAACCGCGGTTACCGCGTCGAGTTCAACTCTGCCATTGGACCCTACAAGGGCGGCCTGCGCTTTAACCCGACGGTCACCCTGGGTATGCTCAAGTTCCTGGGCCTGGAGCAGATCCTCAAGAACAGCCTGACCACCCTTCCCATGGGCGGCGGCAAGGGCGGCTCCGACTTTGACCCCAAGGGCAAGTCCAACAACGAGATCATGCACTTCTGCCAGTCCTTCATGACCGAGCTCTATCGCCACATCGGCCCCAACACCGACGTTCCCGCCGGCGACTTGGGCGTTGGCGGCCGCGAGGTTGCCTACCTGTTCGGTCAGTACAAGCGCCTGACCAACGAGTGGACCGGCGTCCTTACCGGCAAGGGCCTCTCCTTTGGCGGCTCGCTCGCCCGTACCGAGGCCACCGGCTACGGTCTGGCCTACTTTGTGGACGAGTACCTCAAGAGCCGCGGCGACTCCTTCGAGGGCAAGAACGTCGTCGTTCACGGCTCCGGTAACGTCGCCATCTACGCCGTCCAGAAGGTCTCCCAGCTCGGCGGTAAGGTGCTGGCCTGCTCCGATACTCACGGCTGGGTCGAGGATCCCGACGGCATCGACTACACCGTGCTCGAGCACGTCTACAACAAGAAGCGCTCGGGCCACGACAAGGGCGTTACGCTCGCTATGTACGTCGACGAGAAGCCTAACGCCACGTGGCACGAGGGCGACGGCCGCGGCGTGTGGCAGCTGCCCTGCGACATCGCGCTGCCCTGCGCTCGCGAGAACACGCTGCTGCTCGAGGACGCCCAGGCGCTCGTCGCCAACGGCTGCAAGGTGGTCGGCGAGGGCGCGAACATGCCCACGACCATCGAGGCCACGACCTACTTCCAGGAGAACGGCGTCGCCTTTATGCCTGGTAAGGCTGCCAACGCCGGCGGCGTGCTCGTGTCCGGCCTGGAGATGAGCCAGAACGCCGAGCACCTGTCCTGGACCTTCGAGGAGGTCGACGGCAAGCTCGAGCAGCTCATGCGCGGCATGTTCCACAACGTGGACGACACCGCCAAGGAGTATGGCCAGGAGGGCAACTTCGTCATGGGCGCTAACATCGCCGGCTTCCTGAAGGTCGCCGACGCCATGCTCGCCCAGGGTGTCTGCTAAACCCTGCCTGACATAGCATGTGATGAGGCTCCCAGCTATCTGGCTGGGAGCCTTTTCTATCCCGGAGGACTCCTCATAACTTGCGGTGATATACGGACTGTTTTGCGTTCCAGAACGGCTAATCAGTCCGTATATCACCGCAAGTTATGGATGGGTGGGTGGATTTTGTCCTAAAACGGTGTGCGGCCTCTCGTTTGGTACACTTAAAAGTACTGGACAAGTGGAGAGATGGGGGAGAACGTGCTCAAGTTCGGTACCTACGTCCGTGTTGGAAACGCGGCCGAAGCCTATGAGCTCTTGCAGAAGAACCGCAATAACAAGATTGTGGGCGGCGGCATCTGGATGCGCCTGGGTTCGCGTCGTGTGGCGACGGCGATTGACCTTTCGGCCTGCGGACTCGATCAGATCGAGGAGACCGAGACCGAGTTTCGCATCGGTGCCATGTGCACCCTGCGCCAGCTCGAGCGTCATGCCGGGCTCAACGCGCTTGTCAACAATGTCTTTGAGTTCGCCGTCCACGATATCGTTGGCGTCCAGCTGCGCAACACCGCCACGGTGGGCGGCAGCATCTACGGCCGCTTTGGCTTCTCGGACGTTCTCTCCGCCTTCCTCGCGCTCGATTCCTATGTTGAGCTGACGGGCGCCGGCCGCGTGCCGCTCGCGGAGTTCGTGGACATAGGCTACGTGCGTGACGTGATCGAGCACGTCGTGGTCGTCAAGCACGATTACCGTGCGAGCTACGAGGCCGTGCGCAAGGCCGCGACCGACTTCCCCTCGCTGAACGTCACCGCCGCCTGGTGGGACAACAACTGGCACGTCACCGTGGGTGCCCGCCCGCTGCGCGCGACCCTGCTGCAGGGCGAGGC
>CABQZS010000237.1 GCA_902468695.1 uncultured Collinsella sp. | reverse complement strand
TATTCCCTGCTTTGGCCCGGGTGCCGAGGGCGCCCAGATGGAGGGCTCCAAGCTGTTCTCCAAGCAGCTCATGGAGCGTGCGGGCATTCCGACGGCAGCCTATGGTTCGTTTACCGACGAGGCTTCGGCTCTCGCCTACGTGCGCGAGCAGGGCGCCCCGCTGGTCGTCAAGGCCGACGGCCTTGCCGCGGGCAAGGGCGTTATCGTGGCGACCGAACTTGAGCAGGCCGAGGAGGCCGTGCGCGAGTGCTTTGGCGGCACCTTTGGCGATGCCGGCAGCACCGTGGTTATCGAGGAGATGCTCGTTGGTCCCGAGTGCTCGCTGCTGGCCTTTACCGACGGCAAGACCGTGCGCCCCATGGCCACCTCGCAGGACCACAAGCGCGCGCTCGAGGGCGACAAGGGCCCCAACACCGGCGGCATGGGCGTCTACAGCCCAGTGCCCATCGTGACCGATGAGGAGCACGCCACGATGGTGAAGGTCATGGAGCAGACCGTGGCCGAGCTCGCTGCCGAGGGTATCGACTACCGCGGCTGCCTGTACGGCGGCTTTATGCTCACGCCTGCCGGGCCCAAGGTGCTGGAGTTCAATGCCCGCTTTGGCGACCCCGAGACGCAGGTCGTGCTGCCGCGCCTTAAGAACGACCTAGTCGAGGTCATGCTCGCCTGCGCCAACTGCGAGCTTGATCAGATTGAGCTCGACTGGCGCGACGAGTGGGCCGTGGCCGTTGTCCTGACGAGCGCGGGCTACCCCGGCAGCTACGAGAAGGGCAAGGTCATCACCGGTATCGCCGATGCCGAGGCCATGGAGAACGTGACCGTGTACCACGCGGGCACTGCCGTGGTGGACGGCCAGCTCGTGACCAATGGTGGCCGCGTGCTTGCCGTGACCGCTCTGGGCGACACGTTCGAGAACGCTCGCAACCTTGCCTACGAGGCCTGCGAGAAGATTGATTTTGAAGGCAAGACCCTGCGCCACGACATCGGCCTGCGCGCGCTGCGCGGCCGCGACGCCTGGGATGCCTAAAATCCGAGAGGAATGAGACGGATGGACGAGAAGAACGAAGAGCTCGTGGATGCGCAGATCGTTGAAGAGGACAGCCGCATGTATGGGCACGCCGAGGGCGAGCCTGGTGGCGAGGTCGCTGACGAGCCGGCACTGGTGCTGGGCGACGACGACCCGCACGATGCCGAGCTGCACGAGAAGATTCTTTCGGGGGAGTGCGCCTGGAAGGGCAAGATCCTCGACGTCCACCGTCTTGAGGTTGAGCTGCCCAACGGTCACCGCAGCGCCCGCGATATCGTTCGCCATCCGGGTGCGGCGGCCGTTGTGGCACTGACCGAGAGCGGCAAGATCGTACTGGTGCGTCAGTACCGCACCGCCATCGACCGCGTGACGGTCGAGATTCCCGCCGGCAAGCTCGATCCAGGCGAGGACCCGCTCGATTGCGCCAAGCGCGAACTGCATGAGGAGACGGGCTTTAGGGCTGGTCGTATTCGCTTTTTGACGTCGATTGTCACGTCCTGCGGTTTTTGCGATGAGATCATCCACATCTACTTGGCTACCAAGCTCGAGTTTGATGCGCCCAACCCCGACGATGACGAGTTTGTCAACGTGGACCTGGTGCCGCTGCACGAGCTGATCGACGCCGTACTCGACGGTAAGATCGAAGACGCCAAGACCGTCGTAGGCGCCTTGGCCTGTGACAGCATCGCGCACCGCTTGGGTGGAACTGATCTTTAAAAGCGAGGGCGACCCTGGGACAAACACTACTGATTATTTTGTCCCAGGGTTTCACGTTGTTGTTTTATCTCCGAGGACTGCATGTTTAGAAGATTCTTGTCTTATTACAAGCCCCAGATGGGGCTTTTTGTTGCTGATACTGTTTGTGCTCTGGTGCTTGCCGCCATTGACCTGGCGTTCCCCATTATCCTGCGCAATTTGACCGGTGGGCTGTTTACTCAGGGTCAGGCTGCCATTATGCAGGCGCTCGGCATGATCGCGGTGGGCTTGGTGCTGATGTATGCCGTCCGCTGCGCTTGCCGCTACTTTGTGAGCTATTGGGGTCACGTGATGGGCGCGCGCATGGAGTCCAAGATGCGCGAGGACCTGTTTGACCAGTATGAGCGCTTTAGCTTTGCGTACTTCGACCGCAACAGCTCGGGCGACATGATGAGCCGCGTGGTCAACGACCTGTTCGATATCTGCGAGGCGGCGCATCACGTGCCCGAGTGGATCATCATCTGCGGCATCGAGATTATCGGCTCGTTTGTGATTCTCTTTACCATCGCCCCGGTGCTGGCGCTCGCCATGGCCGTGGTGACGGCGGCGTTTGCGGTCATCATGTTTTGGCAGAACATGCGCATGCGCGAGGTCTTTAGCGATAATCGCAAAAAAATCAGCGGCATCAATGCGCAGCTGCAGGATTCGCTGGCGGGCATGCGCGTGGTCAAGAGCTTTGCCAATGAGGAGACCGAACGCTTCAAGTTCCGCGCCTCCAACAATCGCTATCTTTCGTCCAAGGAGAACATGTATCACGCCATGGGCGTCTATACCGCGACGTATGGCCTGCTCTCGGGTGTGCTCTATGTGATCGTGGTGCTGCTGGGCGGCTGGCTGGTCGCCCAGGGACAGCTGCAGGCGGTCGATATGGCGACCTTTGCACTCTATATTTCGCTGTTCTGCACGCCGCTCGAGACACTCGTCAATTCGGCCGAAACGTATCAGAAGGCTATCGCCGGCTTTAAGCGTATGGACGAGGTGCTCTCGACCGCGCCGGATATCCAGGACAAGCCGGGCGCCACGGATCTGCAGGTGACTGCCGGCGCCGTGGAGTATCACGACGTGTGCTTTAACTACGAGGATGTTGAGCTGGGCGAGGGCGATGCCGACGAGCGTCCCGTTATCGACCATATGGACCTGTCCATCAAGCCCGGGCAGACCATCGCTTTGGTTGGCCCTTCGGGCAGTGGCAAGTCCACGACCTGTTCGCTGCTGCCGCGCTTTTATGACGTGGCTGCCGGATCCATTAGCATCGACGGCCAAGACGTGCGCGATGTGACGCAGCAGAGCCTGCGCCGTGCCATCGGCCTGGTGCAGCAGGATGTCTATCTGTTTGACGGTACGATTGGCGAGAACATCGCCTACGGCAAGCCGGGCGCTACGGCAGAAGAGATCGCCGAGGCGGCCCGCCGCGCCAATATCGATACCTTTATCGAATCGCTTCCGCAGGGCTACGACACCGTGGTGGGCGAGCGCGGCAGCCGTCTTTCGGGCGGACAGAAGCAGCGCGTTGCCATCGCGCGCGTGTTTCTCAAGAATCCCAAAATCTTGATCTTGGACGAGGCGACGAGTGCTTTGGATAACGAGAGCGAGGAGGCGGTCCAGGAGTCGCTCGAAGAGCTGGCACGCGGCCGCACCACGATTATCATCGCCCACCGTCTTTCGACCATTAAGCATGCCGATGAGATTGCGACCGTTGAGCATGGTCGCGTTGTGGAGCGTGGTACGCACGAGGAGCTTCTCGCCCGTGGCGGCACCTATGCCCGTTACTATCGAATGCAGTTCGAAGGTGCGCGTGCGCACGAGCTCGACTGATTGATATGACAGGAAGTTTATGGCTGACAAGAACCCTTTGACTCCGGAAGAAGTGACGGAGTTATTCTCCGAAATCGATGCATCCGGTGTCTTGGATCCCACGCTTGCTAAAAAGCGAACCGAGCGCATGCGTGAGAAGGAGGCTGCGGCCAAGCGCGGTGACAAAGCGGCACTAGCGCAGTTGCGCAGCGAGGACCGCGCGAGCCAGGCAAAACATATCGACCCGCTGTCCGAGGACGATCCTTCGGGCTCGCAGGTGAGCCATACCATTACGAAGACCGCGATGGCCGTGGTCATCGGTATTTTGGTGTTGATCGTGGGCATGCAGGTCGGCTACGGCGTGATGCGTCGTCTGAACACCGCCAACCTGTCCGAGAGCGTTTCGGTCGATACCGTTTCGACGGCGCTGAAGGGCGGCCTTGAGTGGGGCAACGGCTTTACGCAGTTCCCACTCGACTTTACCGTCGATGAAGCCGATGACCGTACGGGCACGGTCGAGGTGACGGTGTTGGACACATCGTCTGCCAACGAGCTCGAGCTGCTGTCCAATGGTCAGATCCAGGCCGCGGCGCTTGCGACCAACGCGCTGCTCAACGATAAGATCGACCGCGTGGTGTATAACGTTCACGCCTATATCGACGAGGATAGCAACATTCAGCACGATTCCTTCTTTGGCATGTTTCCCGCCCACGGCCACCAGAGCGCCATCCTGACGTTCGTGTGGACCAAGAGCTCATCCAACGCCACGAATATCGACTGGAAGATGCGCATCGTGAGTATGGATGACACCATCGCCGAGCGCATTCAAAAACAGGTGAACTCGGTGTCGTCGTTGATTGAGGACCCGGTGGTGAGCCAGACCAAGATTGACGAGGAAAAGGCCGAACGTGACCTGGAGCATCGTCTGCATGGCCGCGAGATTTTCCGCGGCGGCAAGCCCGATCGCTCACCGTCCGATCTGCTGGAACAGGACAAGAAAAAGTAAGACGCCGTCATCCCGCGTGAGCCACAAGCCCCGCGGGATGATTTTTAATCCTCGTCCCAGAAAAATCATTATGCATAGAAAGTCATAATTATCATTTCGTAAACATTTCGATGAAATTAACGCCATGAGGCATGCTTGCGGTTACAATACCGCGAGGCCTAACTACACACCTTTAAGCCGGTCCTGTGAGACCGGGAAGGAGAATTATGGCGAACAACCATACCGCGGGCACTGCCGCCCGCACCTTCGCGCCCAGCGAACTTTGCCAGCGTATGCTGGCCAAAACCAGCAAGGGCACCTGCGGTCCCTGCATCCTGTATCTTGAGGATGGGACCATTTTTTATGGACGTGCATGCGGCGCCGAGGGCACCGCGACCGGCGAAGTCTGCTTCAACACCTCGCTCGAGGGCTACTTTGAGGTCATGACCGACCCGAGTTATGCCGGCCAAATCGTAACCATGACCTATCCGCAGATCGGCAACTACGGTATCGACGAGACCGACGTCCAGTCGGCCTTCCCCGGCGACGCCGTGCGCCCTACGAGCGCTCCGGCTATGCGCGGCATGATCGTTCGCGACATGTGCGCCACGCCTTCTAACTGGCGCTCGGCCGTCAGCGTGCCGGAGTACCTGCGCGCTCACGGCATCGTCGCTATCGAGGGTGTCGACACCCGCGCTCTGGTGCGCCATCTGCGCGACAATGGTTCCAAGATGGGCATTATCTCGACCGAGATCTTCGACGTCGACGAGCTTGCCGAGCGTCTGGCCGCAGCGCCCACGCTGGTAGGCGAGAACCTGGTGAAGACCGTAAGTTGCCCCGCGCCTCACGAGTTTGTGGCCGCCGACCTGTCTGCCACGCATGACTTTGCACTTGCGGTTGCCGCTCCTGCCCGTCACAAAGTGGTCGCCTACGACTGCGGCGTCAAGCGCGGCATTCTGGAGGGCCTCGTCCGCGCCGGCTGCGACCTTACTGTCGTGCCGTGGGATACGCCTGCCCAGCAGGTGCTCGACATGAATCCCGATGGCGTCTTTTTGTCCAACGGCCCCGGCGACCCTGACGCCGTGGTGGAGACCTACGAGCAGGTGCAGCAGCTGATCTGCAAGGTGCCGGTCTTTGGTATTTGTCTTGGTCACCAGATGATCAGCCTGGCCTGCGGTGCCCAGATGGAAAAGCTTAAGTTCGGTCACCGCGGTGGCAACCAGCCGGTCATGAACCTGGTAAGCCGTCGCGTGGAGATCACCGCGCAAAACCATGGCTTTGGCCTGCTGTTCCCCAGCTTGGGCAAGCTTGTCCCCGAGCTTTCCGGCGGCGAGACCGAGCATGCGGCCGATGGAGATCTGCGGGTCTGGGTGCGCCGCGGAATCGCGCCGGTCGTGATGAACAAGCGCTTTGGCCGCATTCGCCTAACACATGTGAACCTCAACGACGGCACCGCCGAGGGCATCCAGCTGCTCGACGCCCCGTGCTTCTCGGTCCAGTATCACCCCGAGGCCTCGCCTGGCCCCACCGATGCCCACTATCTCTTTACCGCCTTTACGCGACTCATGGACGGCGAGGAGAACTACCTGGACATCGACACCGCGAAGGACCGCCTCGCCGGCTGGAATTTCGCCGAGATCGCCGCGACCGAGACCGAGGAGAACTAACATGCCGAAACGTACTGACATCAAGCGCATCCTCGTCATTGGTTCGGGTCCCATCGTCATTGGTCAGGCCTGCGAGTTCGATTACTCCGGCGCCCAGGCCTGCAAGGTGCTCAAGGAGGATGGCTTTGAGGTCATCCTGGTCAACTCCAACCCGGCGACCATCATGACCGACCCGGGTCTTGCCGACCGCACCTATGTCGAGCCCATCACCTCCGAGTTTATCGAGCGCGTGATCAAGAAAGAGCGTCCGGACGCGCTGCTGCCCACGCTGGGCGGCCAGACCGGTCTGAACGCCGCTGTCGAGCTGGCGAAAGACGGCACGCTCGACAAGTACGGCGTCGAGATGATCGGCTGCGACCTGGCCGCTATCGAGCGCGGCGAGGACCGCAAGCTCTTTAACGAGGCCATGGCCGAGATCGGCCTAGAGGTCGCACGCTCGGGCTATGCCTACAGCGTGGCTGACGCCGAGGCTATCGCCGAGCGCGTGGGCTATCCCTGCGTACTGCGCCCGAGCTTTACCCTCGGCGGCGCCGGCGGCGGTATCGCTCACACCCACGAGGAGCTCGTCTCCATCGTGAGCCAGGGCCTGGAGCTCTCGCCTGCCCACGAGGTGCTGGTCGAGGAGTCCATCGAGGGTTGGAAAGAGTACGAGATGGAGGTCATGCGTGACCACGCCGGCAACGGCATCATCGTGTGCTCCATCGAGAACCTCGACCCCATGGGCGTGCATACCGGCGACTCCATCACCGTGGCGCCGGCGCAGACCCTCTCCGACCTGGAGTATCAGCGCATGCGCGTGGCCTCGCTCGCCATCTTGGAGAAGATCGGCGTCGAGACCGGCGGCTCCAACGTGCAGTTTGCCGTGAACCCCCAGACCGGCCGCCTGATCGTTATCGAGATGAACCCGCGCGTGAGCCGCTCGTCCGCCCTCGCTTCCAAGGCCACGGGTTTCCCCATTGCCAAGGCCGCCGCGCGCCTGGCTGTGGGCTACACGCTCGACGAGATCGTCAACGACATCACCAAGGCAACGCCCGCCTGCTTTGAGCCCACGATCGACTACTGTGTGGTCAAGGTGCCGCGCTTTGCCTTCGAGAAGTTCAAGGGCACTGATCCTACGCTCACCACGCGCATGAAGGCCGTGGGCGAGATTATGGCGATCGGCCGCACCTTTGAGGAGGCCTTTGGCAAGGCCATGCGCTCGCTGGAGGACGGGCACCAGGGCATCTGCGCCGGTGGCAAAGAGGGTGCCGATAAGCTGAGCGACGACGAGCTTGCTCAGGCCGTGGCAACCCCGACCGAGCATCGCATCTTCTTTGTGGTCGAGGCCCTGCGCCGTGGCTGGGACATCGCTCGCATCCATGCCATCTGCGGTATCGATCCGTGGTACCTCAACCGTATCAACGACATGGTGCAGGTCCAGGAGAGCATCCGCGGCCTGCGTGTGGAGGATATCGACGCCGACGCGATGCGCCTGCTCAAGCAGTACGGTACGAGCGATGCCGAGATCGCCGCGCTGACCGGCTCGGACGAGCGCTTTGTACGCGCCTATCGCAAGGGTCTGGGCGTGGTTCCCAGCATGAAGACGGTCGATACCTGCGCTGCGGAGTTCTCGAGCGCCACGGAGTACCACTACAAGACGTACGAGAACATCTACCGCACGAGCCCGGATGCCAAGAAGTGCGTGGCTCCCGACGAGACCACGCCGGCGGACAAGCCCAAGGCGATGATCCTGGGCGCCGGTCCCAACCGCATTGGCCAGGGTATTGAGTTCGATTACTGCTGCGTGCACGCGAGCTACGCGCTGGCGGCCCGCGGCTTTGAGACCATCATGGTCAACTGCAACCCCGAGACCGTTTCGACCGACTACGACACGTCCGACCGCCTTTACTTTGAGCCGCTCACCTACGAGGACGTCATGGACGTTATCGACGTTGAGCGCCCCGATGGCGTCGTGGTGACGCTTGGCGGCCAGACCCCGCTTAAGCTGGCGCGCATGCTCGAGGAGAGCGGCGTGAACATCATGGGCACCAAGCCCGATGCCATCGACTTTGCCGAGGACCGCGAGCGCTTCGCCGCTCTGCTCGATAAGCTGGGCATCATGTACCCGCCGGCGGGCCAGGCCACCTCGTTTGAGGAGGCCGAGGCCGTGGCCGCGCATATCGGCTACCCGCTGCTGGTGCGTCCGAGCTACGTGCTGGGCGGCCGCGGCATGATGATCGCCTACGATGCCGAGCATCTGCGCGATTACATGGCCGAGGCCGCGCGCATTAGCCCCGACTACCCGGTGTATCTGGACCGCTTCTTGGAGGGCGCGATCGAGTCCGATGTCGACGCCCTGTGCGATGGCGAAGAGGTCTACATCGGCGGCATTCTGGAGCATATCGAGGAGGCCGGTATTCACTCCGGCGACTCTGCGACCTGCATCCCGCCGTTCAGCTTTAGCGAGAGCCTGCAGGCAAAGCTCCGCGAGACCACGCGCCGCATCGCGATGGCGCTGGGCGTACGCGGCCTGGTCAACGTGCAGTATGCCATCAAGGGCGAGACCGTTTACGTGATCGAGGCCAACCCGCGTGCCAGCCGCACCGTGCCGTTTATCTCCAAGGCCACCGGCGTGCCGCTGGCCAAGTGCGCGGCGCGTATCATGGCAGGCGATTCTATCGCGAGCCTGGGCCTGCCGAGCGACGAGCGTCAGCTGGACTGGTTCTGCATGAAGGAAGCCGTTATGCCCTGGGGCCGTTTCCCGGGCGCCGACGTTATCCTGGGACCCGAGATGAAGTCGACGGGCGAGGTCATGGGTATCGCCAAGAGCTATCCCGAGGCATACGCCAAGACGCAGCTGGCGATCGACTACAAGCTGCCCGACCCCAGTGCCGGCAAGGTATTCATCAGCGTGTGCGACCGCGACAAGCGTCACATCCTTTCGGTCGCGCGTATCCTGCGCTACCTGGGCTTCGATATCTGCTCCACCGAGGGCACGGCACGCGTGCTGCGCGGCGGCAACGTGACGTGCGAAGTCGTGGAGAAGATCAGCGGCCCGCACGACGGCGAGCGTCCCAACATCGGCGACCTCATCGCCGATGGCAAGATTGCGGTAATCATCAACACGCCGTACGGTCCGGGCTCGCGTGGCGATGGCTACCTGCTGCGTACCGAGGCCGTGCGCCGCGGCGTGACCTGCGTGACGGCGATGTCCGCCGCCAACACCTACGTGAGCGCCATCGAGGCGGTGCGCGAGGACCAGCAGGGTCACGGCAGCGCCAACGACATGGGCATGGACGTCATCGCCCTGCAGGACCTGCCGCAGTACATGGTGTAGTTGACCTGGCCGGCCGGGGCGGGAGGGGCCGAGATTTCCCCCTTTCGCTCCGGCTGCAAGCAGAGTCGCTCAGGAGGAAACTCGG
>CABQZS010000236.1 GCA_902468695.1 uncultured Collinsella sp. | reverse complement strand
TCGATCCATCCGCCCAGGATGTTCGAGATCAGGCAGAACACGCCGTAGGCCATAAGCGTGGTACTGGCTTCGACCGTGCCCATGCCCAGCACCTGCTCCAGATAGGGCGTCACGTAGCCGTAGAAAACGTAGACCGACCCCACGCCAAACAAGAAGATGAGCATGCCGGTGATGATGCTCGGCTCGCGTAGCAGCCCCGCCTGCTCGCGAAAGGTGGCGGGCTCGTCGGTTTGCCCAGCGCGCGGCATAAACGCCACGAGCGCTCCGCAGATCAAAACGGCAAAGGTCAGCGCGCCGTACATGGCAACGTGCCAGTCGAGCGTGTCGGCCACAAACTTGCCGATCGAGGTCACAAAGACCATCGCCACGGAAAACGCACCATATACTACCGAGATGGCAAGCGAAGTTTGCTGCGGGGACAGAAGCTCGGGGATGTACGTCACGCCCACGGCGAGCAGCGCACCCGAGACAGAGCCCAGGACAATGCGCGAGACAAAGAGCACCTGGAAGTTGGGCGCCAGTGCCATAAACAAATTGCCAAGCACAAAGACGATGCTGTAGCACACGAGCAGCTGGTAGCGGCGGAATCGCCCCGTGCTGAGCGCAAGCACCGGCGTCGCGATGGCGTAGACCAGCGCGAACACGCTGATGAGCTGGCCCGCAGTGGCAAGTGATACGCCGAGTTCCGTCGCCAGGTCGCTTTCGATGCCGATGACCACGAACTCGGAGCAGCCGAGCGAGAATCCCAACAGCACGAGCAGCGCCAGGCAGAGCTTGGTGCGCGCAGGGGAGAGCGCGGCGGCGGTTGACTTACTTTTAGGCGTGGTTGCGGCGGTCAAGGTTGTCACTCCAATGTCGCATGAATAAGCGGGATTCAATCCCTGCAACTCTAACAGAATGTGACAAAGGAGCAGCGCCTTTGGCGCGTCGCACGGCCGACTGGCTCCCCAAACCGTCACAACATTCGATGAAAATCTCGAAATCGAAGAAAAGCGTCGAATGTTGTGACGGTTTTCGTGTCCGGCGCGGGTGAGCTTCGGTGCCGTCTGGGGGTATAAGGCTAGCGAGTGTTTATTTGCGAGGCCTAAGGGGCGCCCCGTATGGATATCGATAACTTTGAATGGTGGTATAGCGAGGGCGAGGCTCCGGACGAGGAGTGGGACGAGCCCGCGCCGCGTGACATGTCGAGCGACGAGGACGAGACCGGCAACGATGCCGCTGTCGAGCCTGACGCCGCTTCCGATGCCGCCGAGCCCCTAACCTTTGAACAGGCCTGGGCCCAGGCCGAGGCCGACGAGGCTAAGGCCGATGCCACGGCCCCACTCGGCGAGCCGGCGGACATG
>CABQZS010000235.1 GCA_902468695.1 uncultured Collinsella sp. | reverse complement strand
CAATCGCCGCCCGTGGCCAGCACCTGCTGTGCCTCTCGGGCGCCAGCGCGCGCGATACGGTGGCGCGTTTTGTGGAATCGCCGCAGGGCCTTGCCGGTACCGTCACGGCCATCAAAAACCGTTACTTTGGCGGCAACGTGGACGTGACCGGCCTCATCGTCGCCTGCGACATCTTGGAGCAACTGCCGCAGGACCTGTCGGGGGTTATGCTCTTTGTGCCTAAGCTCATGTTCAACGCCGACGGTATGACCCTTGACGAGTATCATCGTGACGAATTACTCGCAAGCCTTACCGGTCGCGGCGCCGAGGTTCATGTGGTGTCGACCATGCCGCATGAGCTGCTCGATACCCTGGAGCACATCCTTGGCATAACGCCTGCCAATTCAACTATTCCCACTGACCCTACCCATTAAAGGAGAGCAGATGAAACCTATCGTCGCCGTCGTCGGACGCCCCAACGTGGGCAAGTCCACGCTCGTCAACCGCCTGGCCCAGACCTCGGACGCCATCGTCCACGAGTCCCGCGGCGTCACGCGCGATCGCTCGTATCACACGGCCGATTGGAACGGCCGCGAGTTCACCATCGTCGACACGGGCGGCATCGAACCGCTCAAGAGCGACGATGTCTTTGCCACGTCCATTCGCGACCAGGCCCTCGCCGCCGCCGAGGAAGCCGCCGTCATCCTGTTTGTGGTCGACGGCCGCACCGGCGTCACCGAGGAGGACGAGTCGGTCGCTCGCATGCTCAAGCGTTGCGACAAGCCGGTCTTTCTGCTGGTGAACAAGCTCGACAACCCCGATCGCGAGAACGACAGCATCTGGGAGTTCTATTCGCTCGGCATCGGTGAGCCCACGCCGCTCTCGGCCCTGCATGGTCATGGCACGGGCGACCTGCTCGACGATATCGTGGCCCTGCTTCCGGAGGAAGAGGACGAGGTCGCCGATGAGTTCCCCGACGCGCTGAACGTCGCCATCATCGGCCGCCCCAACGCCGGTAAGTCCTCGCTGTTCAACCGCATCCTGGGCGCCGACCGTTCCATCGTGTCCAACATTGCCGGCACCACGCGCGACGCCATCGACACCGTCGTGGAGCGCAACGGCAAGCACTACCGCATGGTCGACACCGCGGGCATTCGTAAGAAGAGCACCGTGTACGAAAACATCGAGTACTACTCGATGGTCCGCGGCCTGCGCGCCATCGACCGCGCCGATGTGGCGCTGCTCGTCGTCGACGCCTCCGTGGGCGTTACTGAGCAGGACCAGAAGGTCATGGGTCTTGCCATCGAGCGCGGCTGCGCCATCGTTGTGCTGCTCAACAAATGGGATCTGCTCGACGACGACCGTAAGCGCGAGGCCTGCATGGAGACCATCGACCGCCGTCTGGGCGTTATGGCTCCCTGGGCCCAGTACCTGCGCATCTCTGCCCTGACCGGCCGCAGCGTCGAGAAGATCTGGGCAATGGTAGACGCCGCCGAAAAGACGCGCTCGCAGAAGATCAGCACCTCGCGCCTCAACACGTTCCTTACCGACCTGCGCGAGTTCGGTCATACCGTGGTGGACGGCAAGCGCCGCCTGCGAATGCACTACGTGACCCAGACGGGCGTCAACCCGCCGACGTTCACGTTCTTCGTCAACCACAGCGACCTGGTCAACGACACCTACCAGCGCTACGTCGAGAACCGCATGCGCTCGACCTTCGATTTTTCCGGCACGCCCATTCGACTCTTCTTTAGGAAGAAGGAGCAAAAGGATGCATAATCCGATTCTTCTGACCGCCATCTGCGCCGTGGTCTCGTTCTTTATCGGGGCGATTCCGTTTGGCCTGATCCTGGGCCGCGTGTTCAACCACACCGACATTCGCAAGGCGGGCTCCGGCAACATCGGCACCACCAACGCCCTGCGTGTGGCCGGCCCCAAGGTGGCCGCACTCACGCTGCTGCTCGACTGCCTTAAGGGCGCCATCTGCGTCCTTATCGCGCGTCCGCTCATTGCGAGCGTGGGCTATGGCTTCCCCGTGAGCATTATGGCTCCCGGTGCCGCCGGCGACTGGATGCTCGGCGTCATTTGCCTGGCTGCCGTGTGGGGACACATCTTCTCGCCCTACCTCAACTTCCATGGAGGCAAGGGTATCGCCGTGGGTCTGGGCGTTATCCTCGCATGGTACTGGCCCATTGGTCTGTCGCTGCTGGGCATGTTTATCGTGGCCGTCGCCATCACCAAGTTCGTGTCGGTGGGCTCGCTTGCCGCGGCCATCGGTCTTCCCATTGCCGCTTGTGCGGTCTTTCCGTACAGCAGCCTAGGACTTAAGTTTTGCATGGCGATGATCGGCATCACCGTGGTGTGGGCCCATCGTGCGAACATCAAAAAGCTCATGACCGGTAAGGAGTCCAAGCTCTCGTTTACCAAGCGCGTCACCGAGCCCGACGATAAGTAGGAGAGAGTCATGAATGTTGCGCTGATTGGCTCTGGCTCCTGGGGAACCGCCGTCGCCGGCCTTGCCGCCGCGCGAGCAGAGCGCGTGACCATGTGGGCCCATAGCGAGCAGACGGCCGCCGGCATCAATGGCGAGCACCGCAACCCCCGCTACCTTGTGGGCTACGAGCTGCCCGGCAACGTCGTCGCCACTACGGACCTGTCGCAGGCGCTCGACGACGCCGAGGCCATCATCTTTGCCGTTCCTTCGACGCACCTTCGCAGCGTGTGCCACCAGGCCGCGCCCTTTATCGCCGCCGATACCCCGGTGCTCTGCCTCACCAAGGGCATTGAGCCCGAGTCCGGCCTGCTCATGAGCGAGGTCATTGCCAGCGAGATCGGCAACGAGTCGCGCGTGGCGGCGCTCTCGGGCCCCAACCATGCTGAGGAAATCTGCCGCGGAGGTCTTTCTGCCGCCGTCATCGCCAGCAAAGATCCGCAGATAGGGGAGACCTTTAAGGACCTGCTCCTATCCACAGCCTTCCGCATCTATCTGTCGCAAGACATGACCGGTGTCGAGGTTTGCGGCGCTATGAAAAACGTCATCGCCATCGTGTGCGGCATTTCCGCCGGTTCTGGTGCGGGCGACAACACGCTTGCCCTCATCATGACGCGCGGCCTAGCCGAGATCAGCCGTCTGGTGCACGCCCGCGGCGGTCAAGCTATGACCTGCATGGGACTTGCCGGCATGGGCGACCTCATTGCCACCTGCACCTCGGAGCATTCGCGCAACCGCACCTTTGGCTACGAGTTTGCCCACGGCGTGTCGCTCGACGAGTATCAGACGCGCACGCATATGGTGGTCGAGGGCGCCGTCGCGGCCCGCAGCGTGAGCGAGCTTGCCCGTTCACTGGGCGTAGACATTCCGCTCACCTTTGCCGTGGAGCAAACGCTCTACAACGGTGTTACTTTGGATAGGGCGCTCGAGATTCTTACCGATCGCGTCCCTTCTCAAGAGTTCTACGGACTCACCGACCAGCGCAGAAAGGCTACTACCATGGGTTCCATCAAAATCGCTCCGTCCGTCCTTTCGGCCGACATGGCCAACCTCAAGGGCGAGCTCGACAAGATCGCCGGCGCCGACTTTGTGCACTTCGACGTTATGGACGGTCACTTTACCGGCAACCTCACCTTTGGCGTTGACATCCTTAAGGCCGTCAAGCGCTCCACCGATGTACCGGTCGACGCGCACCTGATGGTGTCGAACCCCGACGAGACGGTCGATTGGTACGCCGACGCCGGTGCCGATATGATCACCGTCCACTACGAGGCCTCCACGCACTTGCACCGCACGCTTACCCATCTGCAGCAGCGCGGCGTCAAGGCTGGCGTGGTGCTCAACCCCGCCACCCCCGTGTGCGTGCTCGAGAGCATCATCGACGTCGTCGATATGGTGCTGCTCATGAGCGTGAACCCCGGCTTTGGCGGCCAGAGCTTTATCCCGGGCACCATCGCAAAGATCCACGAGCTCAAGGCCATGTGCGAGCGCCACGGCGTGTCGCCCCTGATCGAGGTCGATGGCGGTATCTCTTCCAAGAACATCGCCGAGGTTGTTAAGGCCGGCGCCAACGTGCTCGTAGCCGGCTCCGCCGTATTTAAGTCCGAAGATCCCGCCGCCGAGGTTGCGCTGCTGCAGAAGCTGGGCAACGAGGCCGCACAGGAGGCATAAACCCTTATGACCGCAGGTCAAAACCGCATACCCGTGAATCTTGACTATGCCGCCTCGACGCCCATGCGCGCCGAGGCGCTCCTTGCGCAGCGCGAGTACGACGACAGCGAGCTTGCCGGCGTCAACCCCAACTCGCTGCACTCTCTTGGCCGCAAGGCCGCCGCACGCCTGGAAGTCGCCCGCCGCGAGATCGCCCGTAGCTTTGGTGCACGCGTTCGCCCGTCCGAGATCATCCTTACCAACGGCGGCACCGAGGCCAACCAGCTGGCGCTGCTCGGTCTTGCCGAGGGCGCCCGTCAGCGCGACCGTAAGCGTAACCGCGTGATCGTATCTGCCATCGAGCACGATTCGATTCTGGACAACCTGCCGCTGCTACGTGCCGCTGGCTTTACCGTCGACCTGGTGCAACCCTGCCGTGCGGGCTACATTGAGCCTGCCGCGCTGAGCGACTTGCTCGGCGACGACGTGGCGCTCGTGAGCATCATGGTTGCCAACAACGAGACCGGCGTGGTGCAGCCCATCCGCGAGCTTGCCGCGGCCGCGCATACCGTTGGCGCCCTGTTCCACACCGATGCCATCCAGGGGTATCTACATATTCCGCTCGATGTCACCGAGCTGGGAGTTGACGCCATGACCGTTGCCGCGCACAAGATCGGTGGCCCCGTGGCATCCGGCGCGCTCTACCTTAAGAACCGCACGCCGCTGCGCCCGCGTATCTTTGGCGGCGGACAGGAGGCCGGTCGTCGTGCCGGCACGCAGGACCTGCGCACGCAGCTGGCCTTTGCCGCTGCCGTCCGCACGCTGGCGCCCCATGTGGCCCAGGAGCGTGCGACGCTGCAAACCCTTTCCGACAAGCTCTACGCCACGCTTACGGCCCACCTGCGCATTCACGCCACGATGGGCGACTACGCGCAGGTCGATCATCTGCCGGGTATGGTTTCGATCTACGTCGACGGCATGGACTCCGAGGAGCTCATCGTCAAGCTCGACGCCGCCGGCTTTGAGGTATCGGCAGGCTCGGCGTGCTCGAGCGGCAGCATGGACCCGAGCCATGTTTTAAGCGCCATGGGTATTGGCCGCGAGCAGGCCCTGGGTGCACTGCGCATCTCCTTCGATGACCGCGTGAATCTGGGCGATCTGGACGAGTTTGCCCAGACGCTGCTCTCGATCGTGGGTGCCGCATGATCGTCGCCGAGCTTGAACGTGCGCTGCTGGCGCGCTACCCCAAGGCGGACGCCGAGGGCTGGGATCATGTTGGGCTATCTGTGGGAGACCCCGCTGCCGAGATCACCGGTGTTGCCTGCGCGCTCGATGCGACCGAAGCTAATGTTCGCCGCGCCCAAGAAGCCGGTGCCAACGTGCTGCTGACGCATCATCCCATATACATCAAGGCGCCCGAGGCCTTTTGTCCGCCCGATTCCGCGCGTCCCCAGTGCAGCGCAGCACTGTTTGAGGCCGCCCGCTGCGGCGTGAGCATTATCTCGCTCCACACCAACCTGGACCGCTCACACGAGGCGCGCACCTGCCTGAGCGAGCTGCTGGGAGCTGAGCCTGTGAGCTCGCTGGAGCACGTGGGTGAGCCTGAGTTCAACGGCCTGGGCGCACTCGCGACCCTCCACGATGCCTGTAACCTGCGCGATCTCGCCAACCGTACCGCAACGGCATTTGGCAGTGACCCTCGCGTGTGGGGCGATGCCAGGCACGCTTGCAACACCGTCGCCATTTTGGGCGGCTCCCTGGGCGACTTTGGAGAGCTCGCCATCACCGCGGGCGCAGATGTCATCGTAACCGGCGAGGCAGGCTACCACGTGGCGCAAGACCTTGCCTTGCGCGGGCTACCGGTGATCTTGCTCGGCCACGACCGCTCCGAGGAGCCGTTCGTTGATATCTTGATGAACTCTGCAGTTGACGCCGGGATCGACCCCCGTCATGCGATTAAAATACTGAACCCTTGCCAATGGTGGACTGTGACAAAAGGAGAGAACTTATGAGCGCCGGCGCTACGCTACTCAAGCTGCAACAGATCGATTTGGAGCTCGCCCGCAACAAGAGCGAACTTGCCAATATGCCGGAGCTCAAGGAGCTCGCTTCCAAGCGCAAGACCTATGTGAAGCTCAAGTCCGAGATGACCAAGCTCTACGCCCAGCGCAAGGATCTGGACATTGAGCTCGACGATCTCAACACCACCGAGATTCAAACCAACAACGCCATCGAGGCTGCCAAGAAGCGCCACGTCGACGGCTCCGACTACCGCGAGGTTCAGGACCTGGAGAATGAACTCGCCACCCTGGCCAAGCGTCTGGACAAGATTGAGCACACCCGCAAGGACGTCGTCATCGCCCACAAAGAGGCGCTCGACCGCGAGACCCGCGCGCAGGCCATCATCGCCAAGTTCGAGGAGGGCGTGAAGGCCGATACCAAGGCCGCCCGCGCCAAGGCCGCCGACCTGCAGGCTCAGATTGACGCCGCCACGAAGGAGCGCACCGCGCTTGCCGCTACGCTGCCGGCCGACGTGCTCACCGACTACGAGCGTCTGCTCAAGCAGTTCCGCGGCCTGGCCGTCGAGACCATCCAAGGCAACATCCCCACGGTCTGCCACACCGCGCTGCAGGCATCGTCCATGAGCGACCTCAACCACGACGGCAGCGAGATTACGCACTGCCCGTACTGCCACCGCCTCCTGGTACTCCCGAGCAAGGAAGCCTAGCAATGACGGCGGCATCCAACAATTCAATGCAACTTGAGGGAAAAACGATCCTGCTGGGTATTACCGGCGGGATCGCCGCCTATAAGTCGTGCAACATCGTGCGCCTACTGCAAAAGCGTGGCGCACACGTCAAGGTCGTCATGAGCGAGCATGCCACGGAGTTCGTGGGTCCGCTCACCTTCCGCGCGCTCACCAACGAGCCCGTCGCCGTGGGTCTGTTCGACGACCCCTCCGATCCCATCCACCACATTTCGCTAGCGCAGGAGCCCGATCTGGTGGTCGTGGCGCCCGCAACGGCCAACATCATCGCCAAAATGGCCAACGGCATCGCCGACGACCTCATCTCAACCACGCTGCTTGCGACGCCGCGACCCATCGTGATCGCACCCGCTATGAACAACGGCATGTGGAAGGCGCCGGCCACGCAGGCCAACATGGCCACGCTGTGCGAGCGCGGTGTCCATGTGGTGGGACCCGGCAGCGGCTACCTTGCCTGCGGTGACGTGGACACGGGCCGCATGAGCGAGCCCGAGGACATCGTAGAGGCTGTCTGTGAGGTGCTCAACCCCGCGCCTCAAGACCTGGTAGGTAAGCGCATCGT
>CABQZS010000234.1 GCA_902468695.1 uncultured Collinsella sp. | reverse complement strand
GCGCCCTCGCGGCAGGCAGCGAGCATGGCGCCCGAACCCAAGCCGTGGACCGAAAGCAGATCGGCACCGGCAAGCGAGGCCGAGCGGGCGGCACCGCGAACCTGATGCGGAATATCATGGAACTTGAGGTCAAGGAAGACCTTAAAGCCCAAATCCTTGAACGTCTTGACGATCTCAGGACCCTCGGCGTAATAGAGCGTCATGCCAACCTTGAGCCAGGCGGCATGGCCCGAAAGCTCGTGGGCAAGCTCGAGCGCACGCTCACGGTCGCAGTCGAGGGCGACGATAACACGGTCGCGGGCATCGGTCTCTAGCATTCGAACGCACCTACCAGTTCGTTGATGTCCTTCACGCCCTGAGACTCGGCCCAGGCCTCGAGCTCGTGCGCGATCTTGAGCGAAGCGCACGGATCGACGAAGTTGGCCATGCCGACCGACACGCAGGTGGCGCCGGCCAGGATAAACTCGGCCGCATCTTCGCCGGTCATGACACCGCCGACACCGTTGATGGGGATATCGACGGCCTGGGCAACCTCCCAGACCATGCGCACGGCGATGTGGTGGCACAGCGGGCCCGAAAGGCCGCCCTTGGGCTTGGCCACGCGGGACTTGCGGGTATGGACGTCGATGGCCATGCCCTGGATGGAGTTGATGACTGAAAGGCCGTCGGCACCGGCAGCCTCGAGGGCCTTGGCAATCTCGGCGACGTTGACCGGCGCCATCTTCACGAACAGCGGCTTATCGGTCACCTTGCGGCAGGCAGCCATAACGGAAGAGGCGCCCTCGGGCGTGGAGCCCATGGCGGCACCGCCGGCGGCGATATTGGGGCAGCTCACGTTGATCTCGTAACCGGCAGCCCAGGGGCACAGCTCGACATACATCTCGAGCGCGCGGACAAACTCGTCAACGGAGTGGCCGGCAACCTGGCAGATGACCTGGCACCCGTCCTTGGAAAGCTGCTCGAGCCACGGGCCGGACTCACGGGCAAAGGCAGCTACGCCGGGGTTCTGAAGGCCCACGGAGTTGATCATGCCGCCCGGGATCTCGGCCATGCGGGGCGCGGGGTTGCCGGGCCAGGGCTCGGCAGCACAACCCTTGGTGGTGATGGCGCCCAGTTGGGAGACATCAAAGAAGTTCTGGAACTGCCATCCGTAGCCAAAGGTACCGGCTGCGGTGTTGATGGGGTTCTGCATCTTGACGCCGCCGAAATCGACGGCCATGTTCACGGTACCCACTAGAAGACCACCACCTTGGAAGCATCGAACACGGGGCCGCACATGCAGGCACCCTTCATACCGTCGACCGTCTCGACATTGCAGGTGTTGCAGGCGCCAAAGCCACAGCTCATCATGCGCTCGAGGGACACCTCGCAGTACGCACCGGCCTCGGCGGCAGCGGCGGCGACTTTCTTCATCATGACAGCGGGGCCGCAGCTGGCCACATAGTCGTAGCCGCCCTCGCCGAGCAGCTCGGCTGCCGGGTCGGTGCAAAAACCGTGCGTGCCCAGCGTGCCATCGTCGGTGCACACGTTAACCGTGGCGTCCAACGCGCGGAACTCATCGACACCCACGGCCTTGGAAGCGGTGCCAAAGCCCAGGCAAACGTCGACATCCACGCCCTGCTCGGCAAGCATGCCGGCGAGGCACAGCACGGGCGGAACACCGATGCCGCCCGCCACGAGCAGCGCCTTCCTGGTGCCCTCGGGAACAAGCCAGCCGCGGCCGCCAGGGCCCAACAGGTTGGACTTGGAGCCGGGGGTCATCTGCGACAGGCGACGGGTGTCGTCGCCCACGACGGCGTACCACAGCTCGACGGTACCGGCCTCGGCGTCGGCGCGATAGAAGCTCAAGGGCACGCGAAGCAGAGAGGAGGCATCGCCGGGCACGGCGATGTTCACAAACTGACCGGGCTTGAGCGCACTTGCAAGCTTGGGGGCCGAGATGACGAGCGAGAAGACGCCGTCGGCAATCTCCCGGTTCGAGACGACCTCGAAGTCGTGCATGCGTGCAGTGGAAGGTGTGGGCATAAACGCTCCAATCCCCCATGCGGTTGCATGGTCCAAACGAACAGAAAGCGCGGCACCGTAAGGGCGCCGCGCACAAAAGCGATAAGGCTATGCTAGCAGATGCAGCCGTCGGCAAGCGTCTGTTTACCGCCGACAAATACATCGGTGGCACGACCGGTGAGCGTGCGGCCGGCAAAACCGGAGTTCTCGGCGCGCGACTCATAACCGTCCTCGCCAACCGTCCAGGTTGCAGAGGGGTCGAACACGGTCAGGTCGGCAACGGATCCCGCCTTGACCTGAACCTGGTCGAGACCCAGGATCTCACGCGGTTTGATGGCCATGAGCTCGACCATGCGGCCCATGCTCATCTTGCCCGTGTTGACCAGCTCGGTGAGCACGAGCGACAGCGAGGTCTCGAGGCCGATCATGCCAAAGGGTGCGAGCTCGAACTCGCGGGCCTTCTCCCACGGGGTGTGCGGAGCGTGATCGGTAACGATCACGTCGACGGTACCGTCGATGACGCCCTGACGAATGGCCTCGGCGTCCTCGTCGGTGCGCAGCGGCGGATTGACCTTGAGCGAGGTGTTGTAGGTCTCGTCCAAGTCGTTCTCGGTCAGGAACATGTGGTGCGGGGTGGCCTCGCAGGTCACCTGGACACCGGCGGCCTTACCGGCACGCACGAGCTCGAGACCGTGAGCGGTGGAGATGTGCTGGATGTGCAGCTTGGCACCGGTCAGCTTGGCGATCTCGATGTCGCGGGCGATCTGAAGCTCCTCGCCGGCAGCCGGCCAACCCTCGAGGGCCAGACGGGTCGAGACCTTGCCCTCGTTGATCTGGCCGTGGCCGACCAGATCCTCGTCCTGGCAGTGGCTCATAAAGACCTTGCCGAACATCTTGCCGTAGTCCATGCAGCGACGGAGCATGCCCGCGCCCTGCACGCCGCGACCATCGTCGGTGAAGGCGACGGCGCCGTGGGCGACCATATCGCCCATCTCGGACATGGCCTCGCCCTTAAGACCGCGGGTCATAGCGCCCGACGGATAGACGCGGCAGTGACCGACCTCGGCAGCGCGGGACTTAACGAACTCCACGACGGTACCGTTATCGGTAACGGGATCGGTGTTGGGCATGGAGCACACGCCGGTAAAGCCGCCCTTTGCAGCTGCGCGGGTGCCGCTCTCGATGTCCTCTTTGACCTCGTAGCCGGGCTCGCGAAGGTGAACGTGCATATCCACCAGGCCGGGGACGAGGTACTTGCCGGAAAGGTCGCGGACCTCGGCTCCCTCGACGGCGAGATTCTCGCCGACCTCGGCGATCTTGTCGCCGTCAATCAGGACGTCAACGACACCGTCAAGCTCGACGGACGGGTCGACGACGTGGGCATTCTTAAGAAGCAAGGCCATTATCGGCACCTCCAAGCAGCAGATACAGGATAGCCATACGCACGCAGATACCGGCGTAGACCTGCTCCAGGATGACGGAGCGTTGCGGGTGGTCGGCCATATAGGAGTCGAACTCGACGCCGCGGTTGATGGGGCCCGGGTGGCAGATGATCGCGTCGGGCTTCATGAGCTTCTCGCGGTCCTTGGTCAGGCCGAAGAGCTTGTGGTACTCGCGAATCGTGGGGAACGGGGCACCCTCGAGGCGCTCCTGCTGCACGCGCAGCATGTAGACGACGTCCAGCTCGGGCAGGACGGAATCGAGGTCGCTCGTCACGTGGTCGCAGCCCAGAACCTCGGGCGCCGGCGGCAGCAGCGTGCCGGGGGCGACGGCGTAGGTCTCGCAGCCCATGATCTTCAACGCGGGGATCAGCGAGCCGCAAACGCGGGAGTGGGAGATGTCGCCGACGACGGCGACCTTCAGACCGTGGAAGTCACCCTTGTGCTCCCAGATGGTATACAGGTCGAGCAGAGCCTGCGTGGGGTGGTTATGCTTACCGTCACCGGCGCAGATAACACTCGCGGGCGAGTTCTGCGTGACGATGTAGGGAGCACCGGCGTGCTTATCGCGCACGACGATGCAGTCAATCTTGTAGGCGTTGAGGGTCTCGACGGTGTCGACGAGGCTCTCGCCCTTGACCGTGGAGGTCGAGGAACCGCCAAAGTTGAGGCTGTCGGCCGAAAGACGCTTCTCGGCGAGCTCGAAGGAGCTGCGGGTGCGCGTCGAGGGCTCGTTGAACATGTTGACGATGGTCTTGCCCTTGAGCGTGGGGACCTTCTTGATCGCACGCTCGTTTACCTCAGAGAACGCCTTGGCGGTCTCGAGGATGAGCTTGATATCCTCTTCGGAGTACTCGGTAATGTCGATCAGGTGCTTATGGTTGAACGCCACGGTACTACTCACCTCCCAGCGGCGCGGAGCCCACGTGGGAACCCGGCGCGACGTCGTTAATCTCGACGGCGGTGTGGCCGTCGACTTCCTTCATATATAGGTGCACGTTCTCCTCATGCGACGAGGGAACGTTCTTGCCGACAAAGTCCGGCGAGATGGGGAGCTCACGGTGGCCGCGGTCAACGAGGACTGCCAGTTCAATGCGGCTCGGACGGCCCAAATCCATGACGGCGTCGAGAGCGGCGCGAATGGTACGGCCCGTGTACAGGATGTCGTCCACCAGCACGACGCGCTTACCGTCGACGCTAAAGGGAATGTTGGTGGCGTGGATCGCGGGAGCGAAATTGGTCGCATAGTCATCGCGGTAGAAGCTGATGTCGAGGCTGCCGAGCGGAACGTCGACGCCCTCGATCTCCTTGATCTCCTCGGCGAGCTTCTTTGCCAGAAGGTCGCCGCGCGTGACGATGCCGACCAGAGCGAGGTCTTCACAGCCCTCGTTGCGCTCGAGAATCTCGTGCGCGATGCGGGTCATCGCTCGGTTGACGGCGGTCTCGTCCATGATGACCGCCTTGGGAGAAGTCGTGCCCATCGATCTCCTTCCTCACATGTCTTGACTGCTGACACAGTCAAAAAAATAGATGCCCGACCGCTCAAAGCGGACCAGACACCCACAGGAAGGGCTGCTCTTTGGCAGCAATGTAATTCCATGTGGGTATCTCGTACCCCTTTAATGGTCAAGGGATAGTGTAGCCAACCTCGAGCTTAATTGCGAGCATAAATACAGAGCAATCCGTAAACGGAGCCCAATGCTCCATAAACCTATATATATTTGTGGGACGAGCTTGAAAACGCGCGCACGAGCTGGCATAATCCCCTCTGCTGCACGCAAATCGGATCTACGTCCAGGGCCGTGGCGTGAGCACTATCGCCAAAAGAGGAATATCTCTGTGTAGATTACGCACAGGGAGCTGCTTCTGTGCTATAGTTCAGGCTTGTTTGTTAACGCGACATGTTCGTTTGTCGCCCAAGGAGGGTCAGTTATGTCCAAAGTTTGCGAAGTTTGCGGTAAGCACCCCGTTGCCGGTCGCTCCATCAGCCACTCTCACCGCGTCACCAACCGTAAGTTCCGCCCCAACATCCAGCGCGTCTACGTCGTCGTCGATGGTCACCGTCGCAAGATGAACGTTTGCTCCACCTGCCTCAAGTCCGGCAAGGTTGCGCGCTCCTAAATAAGGTCTTACCAACAAGTACCTCGGACTCTCCGGGTCAAAGACCTCGCGTTCATATAGAACTTACCAAAGGCGCCCTCCCCTACGGAGGGCGCCTTTTTGCACTCATTGGGGACAGACTTACATGAGTGTTTTCACGCATTGGGGACAGACGTAACGCATGCCAGCAGCGGTTCGGCCCCTGCCTCACGCCGCCTCGTTCCAGCCCGCGGTGGCCTTGGTTACGCTTGTAGCGCCGATGCCGGTGATACGGGCAATTTGCTTGACCGTGAGATGTGCCCGCCTAAGCCTCAGCAGACACGCATCACGATCGGGGCGTGGCAGGGCCTTGAGCAGCGCAGGATCTATGCTCGGAAGGACTTCGCGCGCAACGGAAAGAGCATCCTCATCGAGGATCCGTCGGCGTGGAAGAATCTCAACTGACCAGATCCGCCCGGCAACTTCCTTAAGATGCTCACAATAGCGACGAGACCCCCCGACAATATCGAGCATAGGGGCCACGTCACAGATGTCAAAGGGATCGTAGCCCAGCTGGTATGCCCTAAAGCTTGACCAGCGGTATGCTTCGAGAGAGTCGATCGCACCTTTCACAGGATTGAGATGGATATAATCGAGTAGCTGCACCGCCTGTGTGTCCGACTCAACCGCAACACGCGAATAGCGATTGTCAAACAGATGGCCCGTTCTTCCCGTTTTCCCATTGAAATACTTAGCATACGCCGTCAGTGCGCACTGCATTGCCTTTGAAAGGTTGTCATATGGGTCATCAACCATCAAACCTTGATTATCAACTTCATCCGAACACTTCCCACATTCATCCGCACATGTGCGGATGAATGTGGGAACCCGATACCCTGAGGGC
>CABQZS010000233.1 GCA_902468695.1 uncultured Collinsella sp. | reverse complement strand
TCGCCGACTACGTGCTTAAGCAGCTGCGCGCCCGCGAGGCCGAGGATTTCCAGGACACCTGCGCCCGCGCGGCCGACGCCGCCGGCCTGGCGATTGTGCACGGCGTAGTCTATGCTCGCGACCATGTCAACGGCGCCGCCTCCGCCAACGGCAAGCACTAAAACCTACTATTTAGGGACAGGGTTATTTTGGCAGGTTTTATCTACGGAAACGCCATGACAGCCGCGCCGTAATAAACCCTGTGCCGCCATACATATGCAGCGCCCCAAAGGGGGCCGGCCTCATCACAACCCGAGGCCGGACCCTTTGCCGTTTTGCCTGATAAAACCGACCAAAATAAACCTGTCCCTATTTGGTAGGCCGAAGTGGATAAACCCTTTTCCCACCTGCCAAAGAAACACGTAAGCGACATTGCCATGAGGGTATAATTTGCACCGTATGTCTGCACAACGCCTGTGCGCGTACGGTTTTATTCGGGCTACCGTCCATTTCCGTGGAGGCACGGTTCGGCAGCCCTAACAAGAGAGGGGTTCTATGTATAAGATCCTGGAGAAGACGCAGTTCTCGGAGAAGGTGTTCAAGTTCCGCATCGAGGCGCCTGCAATCGCCAAGCATGCGCACGCTGGACAGTTCCTCATGGTTCGCGCCAACGAGACGGGCGAGCGCGTCCCGTTTACCCTGGCCGGCTGGAACGGTGACGAGGGCTGGGTCGAGTTCATCTTCATGGTGATCGGCAAGACCACCGAGATGCTTTCCACCTACGAGGCCGGCGAGTCGCTGCGCGACGTCGTGGGCCCGCTGGGCGTTCCTACCGAGATGGCCGAGGGCCCCTGCGCTGTCATTGGCGGCGGCGTCGGCCTGGCAATTGCCTTCCCGGTCGCCAAGCACCTGGTCGAGACCGGCCACGAGGTGCACGCCATCATGGGCGCCCGCACCAAGGACCTCCTGCTTATGGAGGACCAGTTCCGCGAGCTCCTCGACGAGGACCACATCCACATCACCACTGACGACGGCTCCTACGGCGAGCAGGGCGTTGTCACCGCTCCGCTGGAGCGCCTGCTGCAGGACAAGGCCGTGAGCCAGGTCTTCTGCGTCGGCCCCGTTCCGATGATGAAGTTCTCGACCCTCACCGCCCAGAAATACGACACCCCCATCACCGCGTCCCTCAACCCCATCATGGTTGACGGCACCGGTATGTGCGGCTGCTGCCGCGTCGAGGTGGGCGGCGTGACCAAGTTCGCTTGCGTCGACGGCCCCGACTTCGATGCCACCCTGGTCGACTGGGATGACCTTCGTGCCCGCCAGGCCGCTTACCGTTCCGAAGAGGGCGAGTCCCTCAAGGCCTATGAGGAAAAGAGCTGCGCATGCCACTAGTTAACGGTCGTTTCGTTGCCGATATGAAGTCGCCCCGCACCCCCGATAACGAGGAGCCGGCTGCCGAGCGCGCCTGCGACTTCCGCCCCGTCGACAAGGGCTTCACCGAGGAGATGGCGCTGGCCGAGGCCGAGCGCTGCCTCAACTGCAAGAAGCCGTTCTGTGTTGAGGGCTGCCCCGTCAACATCAACATCCCCCGCTTTATCGAGCAGATCCGCGCGAAGGACTTCGGCGGCGCTCTCGATACCATCCGCGAGGACTCCATGCTTCCCGCCATCTGCGGTCGCGTCTGCCCGCAGGAGAACCAGTGCGAGGGCAAGTGCATCCGTGGTAAGAAGTCCGAGCCCGTGGCCATCGGCCAGCTCGAGCGCTTCCTGGGTGATCGCCCCGAGCTCGCCTCCACGCCCAAGATGGCTCCCAAGAACGGCAAGAAGGTCGCCGTCGTCGGCTCCGGCCCGTCCGGCATCACCTGCGCCGGCGAGCTCGCCCGCAACGGCTTTGACGTCACCGTCTTCGAGGCTTTCTTCACCGGCGGCGGCGTGCTGGTCTACGGCATCCCCGAGTTCCGTCTGCCCAAGGCGGTCGTCAAGCGCGAGATTGACGGCCTGGAGGACATGGGTGTCAAGTTTGAGTACAACTCCGTCGTGGGCAACATGGCCACGGCCGAGGAGCTGTTCGAGCAGGGCTTCGACGCCATCTACGTGGCGACCGGCGCTGGCCTGCCCAAGTTCCTCAACGTCCCCGGCGAGAACCTGCCCAACGTCTTCTTCGCGAACGAGTACCTCACCCGCGTGAACCTGATGAAGGCCAACAAGTTCCCCGAGTACGACACCCCCACCAAGCACGGCAAGAACGTCGTCGTCTTTGGCGGCGGCAACGTGGCTATGGACGCCGTCCGTACTGCCAAGCGCCTGGGCGCCGAGCACGCCATCATCGCTTACCGCCGTACCGAGGACGAGATGCCCTGCCGTCGCGCCGAGCTGCACCATGCTAAGGCCGAGGGCGTCGAGGTTCTGCCGCTCGTCTCCCCGCTCGAGTTTGTCGCTGGCGAGGACGGCTCCGTGTGCGCTGTCAAGGTCCAGAAGATGGAGCTCGGCGAGCCCGACGAGTCCGGCCGTCGTCGCCCGGTGCCCATCGAGGGTGCCATCGAGGAGATCCCCTGCGACGTCGCGATCTCGGCTATCGGCACCAACGCCAACCCCTTCGCAAAGAAGATCGGCGGCAAGATGGAGCTCAACAAGTGGGGCTACATCGTCGCCGACGAGGAGACCGGCCAGACCACCGATCCCCGCATCTGGGCCGGCGGCGACATCGTCACCGGTGCCGCTACGGTCATTCTGGCGATGGGCGCCGGCAAGAAGGCCGCCGCTTCCATCACCAAGAGCCTGCTGGGCGAGTAATCACCCTCAGCGCTAGCCACCAAACGGCAAAGTCCCCGTCGAGCACACGCCCGGCGGGGACTTTTTCTATGCCGGCCGACTACCACAAAGGGGACAGGCACCTTTGTGGTGGTTGGGGACTGGTCGGCAAACCAATTCCGGCGTTTGTCTCAATCTGTAACAGTTAGACCCTGTTGAGCCTTGTAGTTGTTACAGATCAAGATATTGTGCGAACATCCACCTGTTCATCTCAATCTGTAACAGTTAGAGGTCAAATTCCCCGCCTGGTGTTACAGATCGAGACATTAGATTGGCGGCCATTCGGTTCATCTC
>CABQZS010000232.1 GCA_902468695.1 uncultured Collinsella sp. | reverse complement strand
GCGCCGCCGACCCGTTTACGGCAGCCGTCTGCGGCACCGCCGTCTACAACGTGGCCGGCACGCGTGCCGCCGCTGTCGCCGACGCCCCGGCAAGCTTTAAGGTCGCCTTTATCGACGAGCTCTACCGCGCAACCGCCCAAGACATCGCCGATAACCGACTCGAGCTCGAGGAGGCATAGGCCATGTCCGAGCCCGTAACCAATGCCAGCATGAACACGCTCGTCGCCGTGGCCATCGCCCCGTGCGGCACCGGCGACGAGCTGTCCGCCGAGGTCGCTGAGGTCGTGCGCGTCATTCGCGAGAGCGGTCTTCCCAACCGCACCACCTCGATGTTCACCGAGATCGAGGGCGACTGGGACGAGGTCATGCAGGTCGTGCGCGACGCAACCTTTGTGTTGGCGAGCAAGGGCATCCGCACCGAAGTCGTGCTCAAAGCCGATATTCGACCCGGATTTACCGACACCATGACCGGCAAGCTCGAGCGCATGGAAGCGCAGATCAAAAAGCAGGAGGAAGCACGATGAGCATCCGCGACAACCTTGATATCTCGGCCTATCTGGTACTCGGCCCCGAAAACACGCTGGGGCGCCCCGTGGGCGATGTAGTGGCCCAGGCGCTCGATGCCGGCTTTACCTGCATCCAGGTGCGTTCCAAGGTGGCAAGCGCCCGCGAGATCATCGCGCTGACCGGCGACGCCGCGCAGGCAATCGCACAGGCTGGCAAGACCGGTCAGGTCGCCTTGCTGATCGACGACCGCCTGGACTGCGTACTTGCCGCGCGCGAGCAGGGCATCGCTGTCGACGGCGTGCACGTGGGTCAGAGCGATATTCCCGTCGAGGTCTGCCGCAAGCTGCTGGGCCCCGATGCCATCGTGGGCCTTTCGGCCCGTTGCGAGGAGATGCTCGAGTACGTCAAGACCGCCGACATGAGCCTAGTCGACTACCTGGGCATCGGCCCGCTCCACGAGACCGAGACCAAGCGCGACTGCGGACGCGCGGCCGACGGCTCCATCATCACCAAAAGCTTTGAGGACCTGGCCGCACTCCACGCGGCAAGCCCCGTGCCCATCGTGGTGGGCGGCGGCGT
>CABQZS010000231.1 GCA_902468695.1 uncultured Collinsella sp. | reverse complement strand
CCGCCGCGCCGTCGATCTGCTGCGCGAGGAGGCCGAGCTGGATCAGCGCCCGCGCGTTGGCGACGATGCCGAGCTGTTCGAGCGCCTGCGTGCCCTCCGCAAGGAGATCTCGACCGAGCTGGAGATGGCGCCGTATATGGTCTTTTCCGACAAGGCCCTGCGCGGCCTGTGCCGCCTGCGTCCGCAGACGCGCGAGGAGCTGATCCAGGTCAACGGCATTGGCGAGAAAAAAGCCGACGCCTTTGGCGAGCAGTTTATGGCGGCGATTGAAGAATTTGAGTCCGAGCATGCGCGGGATGGAGCGTAACGATGGCATTCGACGATAAAACCGACCGCACTGACGTGCCCGCCGTGCCGCTGTACCAGCAGGTCATGGACGACCTAAAGGGCGAGATCGCGCGCGGCGTGTACCCTGCCGGCTCGCGCATCCCTGCCGAGATGGAGCTCGCGAAGTCCTACGGCGTGGGGCGCATCACCGTGCGCCGTGCCATCGAGGAGCTGTCGCGTGCGGGGTATCTCAACCGCCAGCAGGGGAGGGGCACCTTTGTGTGCGCCCCCAAGCTCAAACGCAAGATTCGCCAGAAGGGTGACGTCCAGAGCTTTACTGAGGGTTGTGCTGCCAACGACATGGTGCCGGGTGCGCGTCTGGTGTCGCGCACGGTGGTCGCGGCGACGCACGAGGATGCGGCGTTCTTTGGCGTGGAGCCCGGCTGCGAGCTTATCGTGGTCGAGCGCGTGCGCACGGCCGACGGCATCCCCGTCATGCTCGAGAACAACGCCTTTGTGCTCGCCGACCATCCCTACTTGCAGACGCTGGCCGACGAGGACCTCACCGATAACTCAATCTTTGCGCTCGTTGCCGAGCATTCGGGTCGCGCGCCGCTCAAGTCCGACCCCTGCACCGTGGAGATTGCGCTTGCCGATGCTCAGACGGCCCCGCTGCTGGAGGTGCCGGTCGGCGAGCCGCTCTTCTATATGGAGGCCTACTTTACCGACGCCGGCGGGCGCCCTCTACTGCTCGGCCGCCAAAAGATCGTGGGCTCGCGCTACGTCTTCGACATCTAACGTCCACAGATAGAACAACATAGAACAAATTTGCTGAGATGACTTCACGGGCGTTGTTACACGTGCTATAAATAGGACAACATAGAACGAGAGCAGGTACGAGCTGTCGTCGTTCAAAGCCGCCCCACAAGGAGGAGCATCAGCATGAACGCACATGATCTGGTTCAGGAAATCATCGAGCGCAAGGGCAAGATCGAGAACGTCTTTTGGATCGCCTGTGGCGGTTCGATGATCGATCTCATGCCGGCCAACGAGCTGCTCAAGCGTGAGGCCACCACGTTTACCTCGACGGTCTACACGGCACGCGAGTTTTGCCTGATGGCTCCCAAGAGTCTTGGCGAGAAGTCGCTCGTCATCGCCTGCAGCCACAGCGGCAACACGCAAGAGGTCGTTGACGGCTGCGAGATGGCGCTGACCGCCGGTGCCGAAGTCGTTGCCCTCACCGACTGCGAGGGCTCAAAGATCGACAACGGCAAGTGGACTACCTGGGTCTATCCGTGGGGCGAGGGCGTGTCGCAGGCCGAGGTGCCGCAGGGCATCGGCGCTCTGATCGCCGCCGAGTTGCTCGACCAGCAGGAAGGCTACGAGGCACTCGCCGACATGTATGAGGGCCTCAGGCAGATGGATGCGCTGCTGCCCGCCGCCCGTGAGAAGGTCAACGCCGAGCTGGGCGCCCGCTTTGCCGAGCTCTGCCAGCAGCACAAGTTCTTCTATATCCTGGGCTCCGGCCCCAACTTTAGCCAGACCTACGCTATGGCCATCTGCTCGCTCATGGAGATGCAGTGGCAGCACTGCTGCTACATCCACTCCGGCGAGTATTTCCACGGTCCTTTCGAGGCTACCGAGCCCGGCGTGTTCTACTTTGTGCAGCTCGGATCGGGCGAGTGCCGCCCCATGGAGGAGCGCGCGCTGGCGTTCCTCAACACGCACACCGATACGGTCATGGTGCTCGACGCGCTCGAGTACGGCGTGGGCGACGTGCCTGCCAGCGTGCGTTCGTTCCTGGAGCCGATCTTCTTCTACAACATGAGCTGCGAGCTGCGTGCCGCACGCGGCAAGGTGTTCGATCACAGCCCCGAGGTTCGTCGCTACATGGGCATCGAGCAGTACTAGGTAACGGGAAAAGTATTCACCTTCGATTCGCAAGCGTGTCGTGTGAGTCAAAAAGCGGGCCGTGCCGGGGATTTCCGGCACGGCCCGCTTTGCATGGCGTCCGTATGAGCGAGGTGTCGCGGCAACCGACGCTTACTTGGCGTCGTAGGCCTCGGCATCCCACCAGTCGAGCTGGGCGATGTTGTCGCGGATGTGCTGGCAGCTCTTGTGGAAGCCCTCGAGCTCGTACTCGGACAGGTCGAGCGTGTAGACCTCCTCGACGCCCTCGGCACCGATCACGCACGGCAGGGAGGTAAAGATGCCCTCCTCGCCATACTGGCCGGTCATAAGCGTAGAGGCCGAAAGCACGGCGTGCTCGTTGTGCAGCACGGCGGCGCAGACGCGCGCGGCGGAGTTGGCGACGGCGTACTCGGTGCACTGCTTGCCCTGGTAGGTCACATAGCCGCCCTTGCGCGCGAGCTCCTCGACCTCCATGTGGTCAAAGGCGTACTTGTCGGGGTTCTCGGCCTGAAGCTCGTTGAGGCTCTTGCCGGCGATGGTCGCGGCCTTAAAGGCAGCCAGTTGGCTAAAGCCGTGCTCGCCGATCATGTAGGCGTCGATGGACTTGGGGCTCACGCCGACCTTCTTGGAGATCTCGGTGCGCAGGCGGGCGGAATCCAGACCGCAGCCCGAGCCGATGATCTTCTTGGGATCGTAGCCGGTCAGGTGCCACAGCTCGGTGCACACGACGTCGCAAGGGTTGGAGATGCTCACGAAGATGCCGTCGAAGCCGGCGTCGACGATGCGCTTGGCAAAGGAGCGGGCGGCGTCGGTGGTAAAGAACAGCTCACCGTCGCGGTTGCCGGCGGCCAGCGCGACCTTGCCGGCGGCGTTGACGATGACGTCGCAGCAGGCCAGCTCCTCGTAGTGGTCGTAGCAGTTGACGATTTTGGTGTTATACGGGACAAACGAAAGGGAGTCGCGCAGGTCCTGGACCTCGGACGTCACCTTGGCCTCGTTGATATCGCACAGGTACAGCTCGT
>CABQZS010000230.1 GCA_902468695.1 uncultured Collinsella sp. | reverse complement strand
TCGCGCGCCCCGCAATCTGGCGCATCTCCTGCGCAGTCGCGGCGCCGCCCAGGTGCTCCTCGGCATCAAACTCAACGGGCTCATAGGCGCCGGCGGGGTAGTCGACGGCGGCGTGCGTACCTTTGAGGGCTTTGGCGCTGGCAGAGATAAAGTGGCGGTAGACCTGCGAGGACACAACGGTGATAACCGAGCTCACGGCGGCGCCGATCACCGATCCGGCGATACCGATCTTGGAAGCAAGCGCGACGCTCGTGGCGGCAGCTGCGGCGCCGGCGATGATCTGGGGAATGGAAATGTCGTCGAACAGGCCCTTTTTGGGCGCGATGGCCATGGTCTGTCCGATGGAATGGTTTTCGTGAACGCCGTTGTTGAGCGCGGACGGTGTCATGACGCGCGTGCGCGGCGCGTCAGTGTACTTGGTTGTCATGCGGGACCCTCCCGGTGTAAATCTGCTTCGTTTCATGTAGCCATCAGGGTACCCACCAGATGTGAATCGTACGTGACATTTAACAGATACCATCAACTCATCAATAGCTCACCAAGTTGGTGGGATGCGGTTACACCCGGCGGTTGAACTACAATAGGGCTTGCTAATTGTTGTGAATGGCGTCTACGCATGGGAGCATTCTTATGAATCTTCACCTTTCTCAGTCTGATGGCTTTTTGCGTGTGGCGGCGGCCTCACCGCAGATTCGCGTGGCCGATGTCGAAGGCAATGCCGAGGTTGCGCTGGCGGCTGTTCGCGAGGCTACCGAGCGCGGCGTTCGCGCGCTGGTGCTGCCCGAGCTCAACTTGTGCGGCTATACCGCGGCCGACCTGTTCCATAACCGCACGCTGCTGCATGCCTGTGAGGCCGCTCTGGTACATATCCTCGACGAGACTCGTGAGCTGCCGATTGTCTTTACCATCGGTCTTCCCGTTGCAGTTGCCGAGAATATCTACAACTGCGCCGCCGTGTGCTGCGCGGGCGAGCTTTTGGGTCTTACGGCCAAAAAGTATCTGCCCAACTATGGCGAGTTCTACGAGCGCCGCTGGTTTGCTCCGGCGCCTGCGGATCCCGTGTGGGTTGAATTTGCCGGTCAGGGTCCGGTTCCGCTGGGTTCGGGGCTTGTCTACCGCTGCTGTGATGAGGGCGCCGAGGACCTGGTGCTGGGCGTTGAGGTCTGTGAGGACCTGTGGGTGCCGGCGCCCCCTTCGACCGAGATGGCGCTTGCCGGTGCGACGGTGATTCTCAACCCGTCGGCCTCGGACGAGATTATCGGTAAGGCAGATTACCGCCGCAGCCTCATCTCCAATCAGAGTGCGCGCCTGTACTGCGCCTATGCCTATGCAGACGCGAGCGAGGGCGAGTCCACGACCGACATGGTCTTTGCGGGCGAGAACCTCGTCTACGAAAACGGCTCCAAGCTCGCCGCGACCAAGCTACTTACCTGCGACATGGCCATCGCCGATGTTGACCTTGACCGTCTGGTTGCCGAGCGCCGTCGCTCGACGACGTGGACGCGCACAGACGATACACCGGAGGCCGCGACCGTTGAATTTTCGTTTGAGGGCGTGCTGACAGACGAACCTGTCCTGCGCGATGCGTTCGACATCGACCGTGTCTTCCCCCGCGCTCCCTTTGTGCCGGCCGACCATGGTGACCTGGCCGAGCGCTGCGAGACCATCCTCGACCTGCAGACCGCCGGCCTCAAGACCCGCCTTGCCCATACGGGCACCAAGGCGGCTGTCATCGGTCTTTCAGGCGGCCTGGACTCCACGCTGGCGCTGCTCGTGACAGTTCGCGCTTTCGATGCGCTGGGGCTGCCGCGCACCGGTATCACAGCCGTGTCCATGCCCGGCTTTGGCACGACGCATCGCACCAAGTCGAATGCCGAGTCGCTCGCCCGCGACCTGGGTGTGAGCTTCCGCGAGGTTTCGATCCACGCGGCTGTGGAGCAGCACTTCAAGGACATCGAGCACGATCCGGCCGTGCAGGACGTGACCTACGAGAACAGCCAGGCCCGCGAGCGCACGCAGATTCTGATGGACTTGGCCAACCAGGCTGGCGGTTTTGTCATCGGCACGGGCGACCTGTCGGAGCTGGCGCTCGGTTGGGCTACCTATAACGGCGACCACATGAGCATGTACGCCGTCAACGCAAGCGTGCCCAAGACGCTCGTGCGTCACTTGGTGCGCTATGCCGCCGATGTCTTTGGCGGGCGCATTGCCGAGACACTGCTCGACATCCTCGATACGCCGGTGTCCCCCGAGCTTCTGCCGCCCACGGGCGACGGCGAGATTGCGCAGAAGACCGAGGATTTGGTGGGCCCGTACGAGCTGCACGACTACTTCCTCTACTACCTGCTGCGTTTTGGCTTTGAGCCGGGCAAGATCTACCGCATGGCGCTCAAGAGCTTCGAGGGCGTCTACGACGCCAAGACCGTCCACACGTGGCTGCGTACGTTCTATCGTCGCTTCTTTGCCCAGCAGTTTAAGCGCAGCTGCCTGCCCGATGGTCCCAAGGTGGGCTCGGTGACGCTCAGCCCGCGCGGCGATTGGCGTATGCCGAGCGACGCCAGCTCGCGTCTGTGGCTTGTGCAGATCGACGCGCTCAATCCAATTGACTAAGGTTGGCTAAATTGAACCAATACGGGGGTTGCAAGCGTTACACTTTTGCAATCTGATGGCCCGTATCGCGCGGCGCTCTTGTCGGAGCGCCGCGTTTTTTATATCGAAAGGTGGCACCATGCAGGCATCGCAGCGTCTCGACCGCTTTGGCGCGGAGGTCTTCGCCTCGCTCAACAACAAACTTCTCGCGCTGAAGGCTCAGGGTAAGACCATTTACAACATGAGCGTGGGCACGCCCGACTTTAAGCCGTACGGCCACGTGGTCGAGGCACTTACGCAAGCCGCCCAGGATCCCGAGATGTGGAAGTACGCCCTGCGCGACCTGCCCGAACTCAAGCAAGCCGTGTGCGATTACTATGAGCGCCGCTTTGGCGTTTCGGGCATTACGCCGTCCATGGTGCAGTCGTGCAACGGCACGCAGGAGGGCGTGGGCCATTTGGGCCTGGCCCTGCTCGATCCGGGTGACACCATTCTGGTTCCCGATCCGTGCTATCCGGTCTTTGAGGCGGGTGCCAAGATCGCCGATGCCAAGCTCGAATACTATCCGCTGGTTGCCGAGCATAATTACCTGCCCTATGTGGCGGGTATCGATCCCGAGGTGGCCGATCGTGCCAAGTATATGATCGTGTCGCTGCCCGCGAACCCGGTCGGCTCGGTGGGTACGCCCGAGGTCTACGAGGAGATTATCGCTTTCGCCCGCGAGCACGACCTGCTCATCGTCCATGACAACGCATACTCCGACATCGTGTTCGACGGCGAGCCGGGCGGCAGCTTCTTGCAGTATCCCGGCGCGCTCGAGGTGGGCGTTGAGTTCTTCTCGCTTTCCAAGTCGTTTAACGTCACCGGTGCCCGCATCGGCTTTTTGGTCGGTCGCGAGGATGCAGTCTCGGCCTTTGCCAAGCTGCGCGGCCAGATCGACTTCGGTATGTTCTTCCCGATCCAGAAGGCCGCCATTGCCTGCCTGAACGGTCCGCGCGATGAGGTCGAGGCGCAGCGCCTGAAGTACCAGGAGCGCCGCGATGCCCTGTGCGACGGTCTTGAGGGCCTGGGCTGGGAGCGTCCCAACGCGCATGGCTCTATGTTTGTGTGGGCCAAGCTTCCCGGTGGTCGCACCGATTCCATGGCGTTTTGCGAGGAGCTCATGGAGAAGGCCGGCGTTGTGGTGACGCCGGGCGCGAGTTTTGGTCCTTCGGGCGAGGGGCACGTGCGCATGGCGCTGGTCCTGCCGCCCGATCAGATCGCTTTGGCTGTCGAGGCCATTCGCGAGGCGGGCCTGTATTAGAAACCTGTTTCGGCCCGTCAATAGCTCGAAACCGATTTCGTGCAGTTATTTTACGAATACTGCAAACAATTTCGGTAAACGGTCGATTTTCGGCTGCGAATAGGGGCATAATCAAAGTCCCGATTGGATGTATTGGGATTACGACAAGCCGCTCGGGTCGTTCCCGGGCGGCTTGTTTGTGGAGAGAGATGGGAGTTTCTAATGGTTAACGAGAAGAAGGTCGCTATTGTCGGCTGCGGTTTCGTCGGTTCGTCTTCGGCGTTCGCTCTGATGCAGAGCGGTCTGTTCTCCGAGATGGTCCTCATCGACGTGGACAAGAACCGCGCCGAGGGTGAGGCTCTGGATATCGCGCACGGCATGACGTTTGCCGAGCCGATGAAGATCTACGCCGGCGATTATTCCGATGTCGCCGACGCCGCCATGATCGTCGTCACCGCTGGCGCTGCCCAGAAGCCCGGTGAGACCCGCCTGGACCTGGTCAACAAGAACGTTAACATCTTTAAGTCCATTATCCCCGAGATTAAGAAGTCCGGCTTCGACGGCATTCTGCTAATCGTCTCCAACCCGGTTGATGTTCTGACCTATGCTGCCATCAAGATGTCCGGCCTGCCCGAGGGCCATGTCATCGGCTCCGGCACCGTGCTCGACACTGGCCGTCTGCAGCAGATGCTTGGTGCCCACGTCGAGGTTGATCCGCGCGATGTCCAGGCCTATGTCATGGGCGAGCACGGCGACTCCGAGTTTGTCGCTTGGTCCAGCGCTCAGGTTGCTGGCGTTCCGCTGAACACCTTCTGCGAGCTTCACGGTCATCTGGAGCACGAGGCTGCCGAGAAGCGTATCGCCGAGGACGTCAAGAACTCCGCCTACACCATCATCGAGAAGAAGCACGCCACCTACTACGGCGTCGCCATGGCCGTCAAGCGCATCTGCACCGCTGTCATGCGCGATGAGCAGACCGTTCTGCCCGTTTCCTCGCTCATGGTGGGCGAGTATGGCCTGTCCGATCTGGCTATCTCCATGCCGACGGTCGTTGGCCGCGACGGCGTCGTCTGCCGCGTCCCCGTGCCGCTGAACGATGACGAGCAGCATGAGCTCACAGCCTCCGCCAAGGCCCTCAAGGACATCATCGACAGCGTCGACTTCTCCTGCTAAATCAAGCTCGCTAGAGCGAAAAGCTACAATGAAGGCGTCCGGGTCCACACGGCCCGGGCGCCTTTTTGGTGCAAAGTAACCTGACCCCAATGCACCATAGTTGATGGGAGGGCCATGTCGGATTCGCCTAATTTTTTGACCTATGCCCAGACAGCGTTTGATCCGTTTGAGGAACGGCCGTTCTGCGCGGTGGATAGCCTGGTCTTTTCGTGGTTGTCCTATTTGCGTTTGCCGGGTGATATGGCGGAGCTGACGAACTGGCAGGGCCTAGACGTACGCGAGCTGCTGCGCGCCGAGTGCTACCAAGACATGATTGGCGACCTGTGGGATCCGGAGGGGAGTCGTGCCCTGTTGGAGGCTGTGGCAGCAAGCCCTCGCTGCCGTGGCGTTCGTGTTTGCGGCTATCGTAGCGTGAGTGATGCCGAGACAACGGAGCAGTTTGCGGCCATGACGTTCCGATTTCCGGCGGGGTTTAGCTATCTTGCCTTCCGGGGGACCGACAGCACGATTGTGGGCTGGAAAGAGGACTTTAACATGGCGTTCCGGTGTCCTGTGCCGGCCCAGGAATCCGCGGCGCGTTATGTAGACGAGGCGGCGGATGCGATTGACGGGCCGCTTTTGTGCGGAGGTCATTCCAAGGGTGGAAACCTTGCGGTGTACGGTGCGGCGATGTGCCCCGATGTCGCCCGTGAGCGAATCGAACGGGCGTATTCCCATGATGGTCCGGGCTTCGTCGAGGAGTTTCTGAGCGGCAACGCCTTCGCCGATCTATCCGGTCGAATCGACAAGACGCTACCTCGGTCGTCGATCTTTGGCATGATGTTCGAGACACAGGAGGACTATGCCATCGTTGAGAGCACCGAGTTCAGCCTGCTTCAGCATAATCCCTTTAGCTGGGTGGTTGATGGTCGCGACTTCGTGTACTGTGAGCGCCTGTCCGCCGGTGCTCGATACGTTGATGGCTCCATTCGCGAGATGCTGCTTGCGGTGTCGCCTAGCGAGCGCGAGCGTTTTGTAGATGCGTTGTTCTCCGTGCTTGAGGCTACGGGTGCTGAGCGGTTTGCGGATATCGCTGGGAATCTGCGCGAGAGCCTGCCCGTGATGCTCCAGGCTGCGCAAGGCTTTGACAAGGATACGCGACGCTTTGTCTCGCAGACTATCGTTGCGATTCTTAAGTGTGCACTTCTGCCCAAACGTCCCCAGATCGACATGCCCGCTGCCGGCAAGAGCTTGGCAGAACAGCTCGAGGCTTGGCAGTCCGAGCTCCTGCGCTAGCCATTGGCGCAAAGCAACCTGTCCCCGATGCGCCAATCTTCGATGCGCCTGGGGCGGGATCGACCGCTATACTGGTTCGTGCCGAAATCGATCTAGAACGGAATGCCGTATATGAAAATCAATCACGCGATTCTGCATATCCTGGACTTTGACTCTGCCGTCAACGTTATGAGCCAGCGCGAGCTCGATATCGAGAGCCGTACCGTCCGCAACTTCGTGACCACGCACCTGCGCCGTGCACGCACCTCGGCCGACAATAAACGCGCCACGTTTGCCGAGAACTCCGCATTCGGCGGCGAGCTCAAGGGCTATTTCTTTGGCGAGCGCGAGTTCGTGGACCTGTCGCAGCAGATTGCGGAGTTTATCTCCTCCGAGCTCACCAAGGCTGAGAAAGCCGAGTCCACCGACGTGCTCGTGGCTGATTTTGACGACGATGAGGACGCCCGCTGGTTTGCCGTGATGCTGCTGGGCTCCAAGCAGGCTTTTATGCACGAGGTGGGTCGCGAAGAGGGCGAGGTGCGCAACGACATTGCGCGCCACTACGCCATTCTGCCGAATCCCTCGCAAAAGGTGCCGAGCTATGCAATCGTGCGTGCAAGCACCATGGAGATCGGCTATGTGGATAAGAAGCGCAAGATTGCCGGCGAGGATCGCATGCTCATTCCCGATGGCCTGCTGCAGTGCGACACGGGGGTATCGGGCAAGGAGGTCATCGACACCGTGACGCGTGTGGTCGAGGAAGTCGCCGAGGAGCACGGTGCCAACACGGCTGTAGCACTCGCCAAGGTTAAGGCTGCTGTTGCCGAGAAAGTTGAGGATGACGAGGAACTGCCCCCTTGGGATATCGTCGATGAGGTCTTTGAGGACGAGCCGGTTATCAAGGAGAGCGTGCGCGCGGCACTGACTGGGGAGAAGGTGCCTGAGCGTGTGCCCGTGGAGCGCAAGCAGGTCGAACGCGCGGCGGTGCGCAATCATAAGATCCGTACCGACACGGGTATCGAGATCAGCTTCCCGGCCGAGATGGGTTCAAACTCCGAGTACATCGAGTTCGTCAACGAGCCCAACGGCCTCATCTCCATCGAGCTCAAAAACATCGGGTCAATTGAGAATCGATAAACTGAGCTTGGACGCTGCAAAAAACAAAGGCCGAAGCCTTTTGGGACTTCGGCCTTTTTTGTTTTCGGCTTGGTTGCTGACATTGCGCCGCAGGTTGAGCTCACGTCAGCGAAAATGCCCCTAGGCGAGCAAGGTGACGTGAAAGAGGAGGGAAGCGTACTTCGGTACGCGACCAACGATTGAACGTCAGATTGTCGCTTAGGGGCGTTTGCAGCGTCGAGCCGTTATGCGGTTTGGTAAAACCGCGTAACTTCTACAGCTGGCGCAGACCTTCTTCGAGGCCGGTCTTGCTGTCGGTCTTCTCGTCGCGCATCTTGATGACGCGGGCGGGGACACCGGCCACGACGGCGCCGGCGGGGACGTCCTCTACGCACACGGCGCCGGCGGCAACGACAGCGCCCTTGCCTACGTGCACGCCCTCTAGGACCACGGCGT
>CABQZS010000229.1 GCA_902468695.1 uncultured Collinsella sp. | reverse complement strand
GCGCGGGATCGTCCGCTGCCACCCACGGCAGGGGCGCGCGGCAGCCGTCGCGCCCCTTCTCGCGCTTCGGTCCGTGCGTATTAGTCGCAGTGGGATCTTCGAGTGCAGCCCACGGGATGTCAGCCACCTCAAAAAGGCCGAGCTCCTCACCCTGATACACGTAAGCCGAGCCCGGAAGCGCCAGCTCAAGCAAAAGGGCCGCCCGCGCGCGGCGCTCGCCGAGTTCACGGTCCTCGTCATAAGACGAACCGTCGCGTAAGAGCCAGTCGAGCGCAATCTGATGGTAGCGCGTCGCCTTGATCTGCGGCAGGGCATAGCGTGTCGCCACGCGCGGCACGTCATGGTTGGAGAGTACCCAGGTCGAGGCGGAATCGGATTCGATGGCTGCCTTCAAGCCCTCCTCGATTGCAGCGTGCATGTCATCATAGGTCCAAGTGGCCTTGGCGAACTCAAAGTTGAATGTCTGGCCAAGCTCGCTGGGGCGCGCGTAGAGATACTGGCGCTCGGGCAGCACCCACGCCTCGGCAACGGCGCTGCGCGGCAGGTTATAGTGGTCGAACACGCGGCGCCACTCGCGATAGATCTCGTGGACCTCGTTGCGGTCCCACAGCGGATGAGTGCCGTCGTCAACCATGTCATCGCCCTCGGCGAGATGCCACCGGTCGAGGTCATCGCGGTCGAGATCCTTGGCAAGACCGTGCGCCACATCAATGCGAAAGCCATCGACGCCTCGATCGCTCCAAAATGTCAGGACGTCGCAAAAGAACGCATGAACCTCGGGGCATGACCAGTCAAAGTCCGGTTGCTCGGGCGTAAACATGTGCAGATACCACTGACCGTCCGCAACACGCGTCCAGGCGGGGCCGCCAAAGTTGGCATTCCAATTGGTGGGAGGCAGCTCGCCATGCTCGCCGCGACCATCGCGGAAGATATAACGGGCACGCTCGGGCGATCCGGGGCCGGCGCCAAGAGCGGCTTTGAACCAGGGGTGCTGGTTGGATGAATGGTTAGGCACGATGTCGACAATGACCTTGATGCCGCGCACGTGAGCCGCAGCGATCATGTCATCGAAGTCGTCAAGCGAGCCGAGCCGTGGGTCGACATCGCAGTAGTCCGCCACATCATAGCCGCCATCGACAAGAGGCGATGGGTAAAACGGACTCAGCCAGATGGCCTCGATACCCAGCCGCTCAAGATAGTCCATCTGCTGGGTAATGCCCGCGATATCGCCCAGACCCGAACCAGTCGAATCCTTAAACGAGCGCGGGTAGATCTGATAGATCGCGGCATCGGACATCCATGAGCGCGACGAGGACTTTTCTGTAGCCATGGGATGAGTCTCCCTTGCAACGAGGTTTTGCGAGATGCCCACGATGATACGCCCAAAGCGAACATTCGCGACAAACAACGCCGCAGCCACGCCCCAAAACCCTCGCCCCCTCTCGGGTTCGAGCCCATGCGATGGGTACGAAAAAGCCCGGCTACCGTAGTAGTCGGGCTGCTGAGTTTGGAGCGGACAACGGGGCTCGAACCCGCGACCCCAACCTTGGCAAGGTTGTGCTCTACCAACTGAGCCATGTCCGCATATGTAAAACAAAACGGGCGCCGGAGCGCCCGGATGTTGCCTGGAGGCGAAGCCCGGATTCGAACCGGGGGTAAAGGCTTTGCAGGCCTCTGCCTTACCACTTGGCCACTTCGCCGAAAAAGGACCGCCTAAACGGTCCGGGAATGCAATGGAGCGGACAACGGGGCTCGAACCCGCGACCCCAACCTTGGCAAGGTTGTGCTCTACCAACTGAGCCATGTCCGCTTGCGGGT
>CABQZS010000228.1 GCA_902468695.1 uncultured Collinsella sp. | reverse complement strand
TCGCTCACGCCGAGCGAACTCGCCGATCGTGCCTGGGTCTCGAGCGCCCGCATCGCCAATATCCTGCGCGCCCTCGAGGCCAAGGGCTGGGTCGAGCGCGAGCACTCAAAGACCGACCGTCGTCGCGTACACGTCACGGTGACCGACAAAGGATTCCAGGTTATCGAAATCAAACGTCGGGAATTCGAGGACCGCACCGCGGCCTTCCTCGAGCAGCTCGGCGAAACAGATACCCAAGAGATGGTGCGCCTTCTTAGGCGTGCCAACGAAATTATCGACCGCAATCAAGAAAGGAGAGATGCCGAGTGAGGATTCTCAAGCTCTTTAAAAAACATATCCTGGCACTGTTCGCAGCTATCGTACTTATCGTAATCAGCTGCAACGCCGATCTGGCGCTGCCTACCTATATGAGCGACATCGTCGACGTGGGTGTGCAGCAAGGCGGCATCGCGTCGCCCGTGCCCGACACCATCCGTGCCGAATCGCTCGACGACCTCGAACTCTTCATGAGCTCCAAGGACGCCAAGGCTGTGGAGGCCGTGTTTAGCAAGGCGGACAATAACGGCATTCGAACGTACAAGGGCACCGAGGAGGAGCGTGCCAACGGCGGCAAGATTACCGACATCATGAGCCTGCCCGAGACTGTCGTCCTTTCGTTCAACCAGGGCATCGATGCCAACTCCATGGGCGACATGACCGGCGCATCTACCGAGGCAATCGATGGCGGCGCCGCTCAGGCCATGCCCACCCCCGAGCAGATGGCAGCGATGACGCCCGAGCAGCTCGCCGAGATGCAGCAGAAGGCCGCAGCGGCGCAGAACATGCAAAAGCAGATTGATGCCGACGGCGGTAAGATCACCATGAAGGGTCTGCGTCTAGGCGTTGAAGGCGGCCTAATCGACCAGGGCAAGCTCGTGGAGGGCGCCAACGATATGGCGGACAAAATGGGCTCCATGTCGGGTTCCATCGTGACCCAACGCGCCGTGAGCTATGTGCAAGACGAGTACAAGGCGCAGGGCATCGACCCCGCCGACGTGCAGAACGCCTACCTGAGCCGCATGGCGACCACGATGTTTGGTCTGTGCCTAATCTCGCTGGTCGCCACCATCCTGACCGGTGCCGTGGCTTCGCGCACCGCTTGCTCCATCGCCCGCGACCTGCGCCGCGAGACCTTCAACAAGGTTATGCACTTCTCGCCGGCCGAGGTGGGCAAGTTTAGCCAGGCCTCGCTCATCACCCGCTGCACCAACGACATTCAGCAGATCCAGATGGCCGCAACCCTGTTTATCCGCATGTGCCTGATGGCCCCCGTCATGGGCATCGTCGCCGTCATGCGCGTCCTGGCCAACCACACCGGCCTGGAGTGGACCATCGCCGTGGCCATCATCGCGGTTTCGGCCGTTGTCGGCGTGCTCATGGGCCTCACCATGCCCAAGTTCAAAAAGATGCAGAGCTTTGTGGACCGCGTGAACCTTACCGCCCGCGAGCTGCTCGACGGCCTGATGCCCATCCGTTCGTTCAACCGCGAAGAGCATGAGCTCGAGCGTTTTGACAAGGCTTCGCTCGACCTGATGACCACGCAGCTCTACACCAACCGAGCCATGAGCTTTATGATGCCGCTCATGATGCTGGTCATGAACTGCATCACCGTGCTTATCGTCTGGTTTGGCGCGCAGGGCGTGTCCGACGGCGTGATGCAGGTCGGCAACATGATGGCGTTCATCTCCTACACCATGCAGATCGTCATGGCGTTTATGATCCTCACCATGGTTTCGGTCATCCTGCCCCGCGCCGAGGTCGCAGCCGAGCGCGTGGAAGAGGTCGTCACCTGCCCTACGAGTATCAACGACCCTGTCTCGCCCAAACTGCCTGCTGCCAGCGCGCCGCGCGGCGAGCTCACCTTCCGCGACGTGAGCTTCCAGTATCCCGATGCCCGCGCCGACGTCATCAGCGGCGTGAACTTCACCACGCATGCCGGTCAGATGCTCGGCATTATTGGCTCCACGGGCTCGGGCAAGTCCACGCTCGTGCAGCTGATTCCGCGCCTGTACGACGTCACGGGCGGCAGCATTTCGCTCGACGGCATCGACGTGCGCGACATGACCCTTTCCGAGCTGCGCCGCCGCATTGGTTATATCCCACAGCAGGGACGCCTGTTCTCGGGCACCGTCGAGAGCAACCTTAAGTTTGCCGGCGACATGGTAAGCGACGAGGACATGCACGAGGCCGCGCGCATTGCCCAAGCCGAGGACTTTATCGCCGAGCGCGAGGGCGGTTACGACTCCCCCATCAGCCAGGGCGGCTCCAATGTTTCGGGCGGTCAGCGCCAGCGCCTGGCCATCGCCCGCGCCCTGGCCAAGAAGCCCGAGGTCGTGGTGTTCGACGACTCGTTTAGCGCCCTCGACTACAAGACCGACGCGCGCCTGCGCGAGGAGCTGGCCAAAAACGTTACCGACGCCGCACTCGTGGTCGTGGCGCAGCGCATCGCGACCATCATGCACGCCGACCAGATCATCGTGCTCGACGACGGCCACGTAGTGGGCACCGGCACGCACGAGGAGCTGCTGCGCAACTGCCCGGCGTACCTGGAGATCGCACAGTCGCAGCTTTCCGCCGAGGAGCTGGGGCTTACCCAAGAAGAAATTGCAGCCGTCATGGAAGGAGGCGAGCGCTAATGGCAGACGAGACCAAGACTCAGATTCCCAAGCCCACCCGCCAGCGTGGTCCCATGGGCCGCATGGGCGGCATGCGTCGCGGCGAAAAGGCCAAGGACTTTAAGGGCACCATGAGGCAGCTGCTCGGCTATATCGGCCAGCACAAGATTGCCGTGTTTGCCGCCGTCGCCTTTGCCGTGTGCTCGGTCATCTTTAACATTGTGGGACCCAAGGTGCTCGGCCAGGTTACGACCAAGCTGTTCGAAGGCCTGGTCGCCAAGGTCAACGGCACCGGCGACGTTGACTTTGACTGGATCGCCAAGACGCTCGGCTTTTTGCTCTGCCTGTATCTGGCGAGCTCTGTCTGCAGCCTGGTCCAGGGCTGGCTCATGACCGGCGTCACGCAAAAGATCTGCTACCGCATGCGCAAGGAGATCGCCGCCAAGATCGCTGTAGTTCCGATGAGTTACTTCAACGGCCACAGCAAGGGCGATGTGCTCAGCCGCATCACCAACGATGTCGATACGCTGGGTCAGTCGCTCAACCAGAGCGTGACGCAGCTTATCACGTCGGTGACGCAGATTATCGGCGTGCTCGTCATGATGCTTTCGATCAGCCTACCGCTTACCGGCGTCACCGTGCTCACGCTGCCGGCCGCCGCGATTATCTTGACCGTGATGATTCACTTCTCGCAGCCGTACTTCCGCGAGCAACAGCAGGTTCTGGGCGCCGTCAACGGCATTATCGAGGAGGACTTTGCCGGCCAGAACGTCATTCAGGTGTTCGACCGCGCCGAGGCCTCGATTGAAGAGTTCGACCGTCAAAACGACCGCCTCTTTATTAGTGGCTGGCGCTCGCAGTTCCTGTCGGGCCTGATGATGCCGCTTATGAGCTTGGTGGGCAACATGGGCTACGTGGGCGTCGTCGTGGTGGGCGCGCAGCTCGCGCTGACCGGCAATGCCACGCCCGGCGATATCCAGAGCTTTATCCAGTACGTTCGCAACTTTACGCAGCCGGTGCAGCAGCTGGGCAACGTGAGCAACACGATGCAGTCGATGGCCGCCGCCACCGAGCGCGTGTTTGAGTTCCTGGCCGCGCCCGAGGAGGAGCAGAAGGCCGACGCGCAGATTCCCGAGAAGCGCCCCGGCCACGTGGTGTTTGACCATGTCAAGTTTGGCTACACGCCCGACAAGATCATCATCCACGACTTTAGCTGCGAGGCGCAGCCCGGCCAGACCATCGCCATCGTCGGCCCCACCGGCGCCGGCAAGACCACGCTCATTAAGCTGCTGCAGCGCTTCTACGACGTGGACGGCGGCTCGCTGCGTGTCGAGGGCGTCGATGTGCGC
>CABQZS010000227.1 GCA_902468695.1 uncultured Collinsella sp. | reverse complement strand
CCGCAAGGGCACCGTGGCCGGTGCCGCCGGTGCCCACGACCTGCTCGTTGAGCACCTTGCCGCCCTGAATGTCGTAGATCTTGAACTGCTCGCTGCGGCCAAAGTGCATAAAGATGTTGCCGTTGTCGTACGTGGTTGCCACCCTCATGGTGCCGATCTCCTTTGCTGGCCATGCGGCCGTTGTCGTGGAAATGGGGGAGTACGCGATGTTACCGCCTTCAATGACGATCGCCCGTCCATTGACAAGCGCGTTTGCCACCTTGCGATGCGCGCGGCTGCAGATTGCCGCCACCGTGGCGCGGGCAATGCCCATGTGCTGGGCGACGGCCTCCTGATTGAGGCCTTCCAGATCGCACAGCCGCAGGACTTCGAGCTCGTCGACCGTCATATCGATGGCGTCTCCACTGGCTAGGCCGTCAGGGGTAAAGCCGCGGTATTCGGGGATGATCCCGACGCGGCGCAGTTTTTCGCGTCTTCCTGCCATGCGCACTCCTTATCTGACATATGTCAAAAATAGAATAGCGAACGCGCAGAATTGCGCAAGGAATTTCTGGCATATGTCAGAAAGTGAGGGCTTATGTTTGGGCTGTGGGGCCGCGTGCGCCTGGGCTATAATGAATCTCGCTTATAGACGACTGACAGGAGGGTCAATGAGCAAGGCTGATCAACAGTTTGTAGCCATGTGCCGCGATATTTTGGACCATGGCACCACCACCGAGGGCCAAAAGGTCCGCCCGGTGTGGGAGGATGGCACCCCTGCCTATACCATTAAAAACTTTGGCGTTACGGCGCGCTATGACCTGCGCGAGGAGTTCCCCGCGCTTACGCTGCGTCGTACGGCGCTCAAGTCCGCTATGGACGAGATCCTGTGGATCTATCAGAAGAAGTCCAATAACGTGCATGATCTCAACAGCCATATTTGGGATGAGTGGGCCGACGAGACCGGCTCCATCGGCAAGGCCTACGGGTATCAGATTGGGCAGAAGAGCCATTATCCCGAGGGTGACTTTGACCAGATGGACCGTGTGCTGTACGACCTTAAGCACACGCCGTATAGTCGCCGCATTATGACCAATACGTACGTGTTTAGCGATCTGTCCGAGATGCACCTGTATCCGTGCGCCTACGGCGTGACCTATAACGTCACGCAGCGCCCGCAGGACGACAAGCCGACGCTCAACATGATTCTCAACCAGCGCAGCCAGGATATTTTGGCCGCGAACAACTGGAATGTGTGTCAGTACGCCATTCTGCTCATGATGGTGGCGCAGTCGGTCGATATGATCGCTGGCGAGCTGCTGCATGTGATTGCCGATGCCCACATTTACGACCGTCATGTCGATATCGTCCGCGAGCTTATCGAGCGTCCGCAGTTTGCGGCTCCCAAGGTAACGCTCAACCCCGATGTGCATGATTTCTACGCGTTTACGACCGATGATCTGATTGTTGAGGGCTATGAGCACGGCCCGCAGGTCAAGAACATCCCCATTGCGGTGTAGGTGACGCGCATGACGTGTAAGCTTTCTGCCATTGTCGCTGTGTGCGATGACTGGGGCATTGGCTGCGAGGGTGACATGGTCGTGTCCAATCGCTCCGATATGCGCCATTTTGTAGCGTGTACCAAAGGTTGCCCGGTTATTATGGGGCGCAAGACGCTGCTGAGTTTTCCCGGCGGGCGTCCTCTCAAGAACCGCCGCAATATCGTGCTTACGCGCGATATGGGCTTTACCCGCGAGGGCGTCGACGTGGTGCATAGCGTTGACGAAGCGCTCGCTGCGGTTGCCGATGAGCTCGTTGCCTGGGTGATCGGTGGCGGCGATGTCTATCGGCAGTTTTTGCCGTACTGCGTGGAGGCCGAGGTCACTCATAACCACTGCGTCCATGTCGTGGATACGTACTTTCCCGATTTGGAAGCCGATCCTGCGTGGGAGATTGCGCAGCGTAGCGGGGTCGCGACGATTGCCGCCGGTGAGGGTGACGAGGGCGTCAATTATGAGTTCGTGAGGTATCGTCGCATCGAGGCGTAAATCGTCTGGCGTGAACGGTATCATCGGGTTGATTGAATGTATGGGGCGGCGCTTAGCGTCGCCTCGTTTGGTATAGATGTGCTGTAAAGAAGGGTGCGGGCTGGCTGCTATGACTGATGCCGTTGAGGTTCTGCGAATTGATTCGCTCGAGGACGAGCGGCTCGATGCCTACGTGCGACTGACCGAGCGTGAGCTTCGCTGCGTGCTGGAGCCGCAGAAGGGCATTTTTATCGCTGAGAGTGCCAAGGTCATCGAGCGTGCGGTTCGCGCCGGATATGAGCCGGTGAGCTTTCTTTTGGGCGAGCGCTGGCTCGACCAGATGATGCCGCTGTTTGACCAGCTTGTCGTGCGCGAGGGAGCGGGTCCGGTTCCCGTGTTCGTGGCCTCCATGGAGCTCATGGAGCAGTTGACGGGCTTTAACGTGACGCGCGGCGCGCTGGCGGCGTTCCGACGCCCGCGTCAGATTCCGGTTGATGAGTTCTTGGGCGGTGTCGTCGAGGCGGCGGGGGATCGTCCGGTGCGTGTGTGCGTGCTTGAGGGTATTGTCGACCACACCAATGTCGGCGCGATTTTCCGCTCGGCTGCCGCATTGAACGTTGACGGTATTTTGGTCAGCCCGACGTGCTGCGACCCGCTGTACCGTCGCTCGGCCCGTGTGAGTATGGGAACCGTGTTTCAGGTTCCGTGGACGCGCATTGGCAGCGAGGCTCGTGTGTGGCCGCATGATGGTCTGAGCGCGTTGCACGATGCCGGTTTTTCGTGTGCCGCTATGGCGTTGACGGACGACTCAGTGTCGCTGGACGATCCCGTGCTGCAGGAGATTGACCGCCTGGCGATCTTTATGGGCACCGAGGGTGCCGGCCTGGGCACCAAGACTATCGCGGGCTGCGACCGGGCCGTGCGCATTCCGATGGCGCACGGGGTCGATTCGCTCAACGTGGCCGCGGCGAGTGCCGTCGCCTTTTGGCAGCTGTGCCCGCATGTGAGCAATGAGTATCACTACCAGCCGGGTTTGTATCACTAGGCAGATATTTCGCACCTGGCTCTGATTCGGGGTGTTTCGGTCGACGCCAGTCGGTGCTAAGCTGATATTGGCTTTGGTCTTAAATTGCCGTTTTGTTGTTTAACATACGTTGGCGGGGAGGGCGTGTGGCTAAGAAATCTACGGCTATCGATGTAACGCAGGGTGTCATTTGGCAACAGCTGCTGTCGCTGTGCGTTCCCATCTTTTTTAGTTCGTTTTTTCAGCAGGCTTACACGCTTATCGGCACCTATATCGTCGGTCAGTTTGGCGGCAAGCTCGCGCTGGGTGGCATTCAAGCCACGATGGTGCTCACCGAGCTCTGCATCGGCTTTTGTGTCGGCGTCGGTGCCGGCTGCGCGGTCATTACAGGCCAGTTTTTTGGCCAGCACGATGACGAGCGCCTGAGCCGATCGGTCCATACGGCTATGACGCTCGCGCTGGTGGGCGGCATCGTTTTCTCGATTCTTGGCATAGTGTTCGTTGAGCCCATGCTGGTGCTTATGAACACACCGCATGAACTACTGGCCGAGGGCGTGGCCTATGCTCGTTGCTATTTTGCCGCCATGGTTGCGGCGCTGCTGCTCAATATGGGAACGGCACTGCTGCGCGCCGTGGGCGACACACGCGGGCCCGCCGTGATTATTGCCTCTGGCTGCCTGGTTAACGTGGTGCTGGATATCATCTTTGTCGCTGTGTTGCATATGGAGGCGCTGGGCTGCGGCATCGCAGTGGCTCTGACCATTTGCTCCAATGCAACGATGATCGTGTTGCGCATGATGCGCGCTCCGGGTGCATGGCGTCTTTCGCTGTCTAAGCTCGGCATCGATCGCGGTATTTGCAAGAGTATGATCTCGTGTGGTCTGCCACTCGGTTTTCAATCGGCTGCCTATTCGATCTCGAATGTGCTGATCCAGGTGTCGGTTAATTCGTTTGGCGCCGATGTCACAACTGCTTGGGGTCTATCTGGGCGCCTGGATGGCATTATCTGGATGGTGACCGAGGCGCTCGGCGTATCGATCACTACGTTCTCGGCGCAGAACTTTGGCGCGCGCAATTACGAGCGCATGCGCAAGGGCTACCATACGTCGCTCGTGCTGTCGTTTATGCTCATTGGTGGCCTGTCTGCCGTGCTGCTGGTGTTCTCGGGTCCGCTGTCGCGTTTGTTTGTCGACGATGCTTCGATTTCGGCGTACACCACGACGATTCTTCGTTTTATCGCGCCGTTCTACGCGATCTTCTCGATTATCGAGAACGCGTCGGGCTCCATTCGCGGCGCCGGCGTGAGTCTGCAGCCTATGATGCTCACCATCTTTGGCACCGTTGTCTTGAGGGTGATCTGGGTGTTTGCGATCATGCCCTTCGATCCGTCGCTCGAGCATCTACTGCTGGTCTACCCCGTAACGTGGCTCATTACGGCCACGATGTTTACTATCTACCACCACAGCGGCAACTGGCTCGGCCGCGCCACCGCCTAATTGATCCGTAGGGGACGGAGGAGAACGGATCATTTCTCTCCGTCGTGATGTCGATGATCCGTTCTCCTCCGTCCCCTTCGGATCAATTAGTATTCGATGCCTTGGCGGGCCAGGAGGCCTTCGTCGAAGTAGTGTTTGACGGGGCGCATTTCGGTGACCAGGTCAGCAAGGTCGGCGAGTGGCAGCAAGCTGCGGCCGGTCAGTATGAGCTCTGTGGTGTCGGGTTTCATCGCGATCAGTTGCCCGTATAGATTTGAACCTTGCCGACTTCGAGTGATGCCATCTCTATCCTTTCGTGCCCGGCGTCGGTTTATCGCCGGCCGGGTTGGGTATTCTAGTTAGCATTATCAACCCCAGTAGATGGAGTTCAAGCAGATGGAGATGGATGACAACAAACGTAGACGGAATATGATCCTCTACGTGCTCATCGCCTTCGTCGTCTACCTCGTGCTCTCGACCGTTCTGTTCCCTAACATCGGTCACACGCAGCAGATTACGAAGACCGATTACTCGACGTTTGTCAAAGCGCTCGATAAGAAGAGTGTCGACAAGGTCGAGTACAACACGGACGATTACTCGATTTATTACACCAAGAAGGGCGAGGACGAGAACATCGCCTATAAGACGACCGGTGTGCCGAATGATGCGGGCTTTACCGATCGCGTGCTTGAGTCTGGCGCTTCGCTGGAGTCGGTTGTTCCCGATAAAAACTCGGGTTTGATGACCTACTACCTGCTCACACTCATTCTTCCCATGGCGATTTTCTTCCTCATCGGTTGGTGGCTCAACCGCCGCATGAAGAAGGCTATGGGCGATGACGGCCCGTCGATGAACTTTGGCGGCGGCGGTTTTGGCGGCGGCGGACTGGGTAAGTCCGGCGCGCGCGTGATCGCCTCCAAGGACGTGGGCGTGACCTTTAAGGACGTCGCCGGCCAGGAAGAGGCCAAGGAGTCTCTCAAGGAGGTCGTCGACTTTCTGGAGAAGCCGCAGCGCTACGAGGAGATCGGCGCCAAGCTGCCGCGCGGTGCTCTCCTTGTCGGCCCTCCGGGTACCGGTAAGACCCTGCTTGCCAAGGCTGTTGCCGGCGAGGCCGGTGTTCCGTTCTTTAGCATTTCGGGCTCTGAGTTCGTTGAGATGTTTGTTGGTCGCGGCGCTGCAAAGGTTCGTGACCTGTTTAAGCAGGCCAAGGAAAAGGCCCCGTGTATCGTCTTTATCGATGAGATCGATACCATCGGTAAGAAGCGCGATGGCGGCGGCTTTAGCGGCAACGACGAGCGCGAGCAGACGCTCAATCAGTTGCTGACCGAGATGGATGGCTTCGATAACCACAAGGGTATCGTTGTCCTTGCCGCAACCAACCGCCCCGACAGTCTCGATCCCGCTCTACTGCGCCCCGGTCGTTTTGACCGCCGCATCCCCGTTGAGTTGCCCGATCTGACCGGCCGTAAGAACATCCTCGAACTTCACGCCAAGAGCGTGAAGACCGAGCCGCCGATCGATCTGACCGCGATTGCTCGCGCCACGCCCGGTGCCTCGGGCGCCGACCTGGCCAATATCATCAACGAGGGCGCCCTGCGCGCCGTTCGCGAGGGTCGCAAGCGTGCAACCCAGGACGACTTCGAGGAGTCGGTGGAGGTCGTCATTGCCGGCCAACAGCGTAAGTCCACGGTGCTTTCCGACCACGAGAAGCAGGTCGTTTCCTACCACGAGATCGGCCATGCCATCGTCGCTGCCCGCCAAAAGGGTTCCGCGCCGGTTACCAAGATCACCATCGTGCCGCGCACGAGCGGTGCTCTTGGCTATACCATGCAGGTCGAGGAGGACGAGCGCTTCCTGACCACGCGCCAGGAGGTCCTGGACAAGCTCGCCGTCTATTGCGGTGGCCGTGCAGCCGAGGAGCTCATCTTTGGTGAGATGACGACCGGTGCCGCCAACGATATCGAGCAGGCCACCAAGCTCGCCCGTAACATGGTGACGCGCTTTGGTATGTCTGATGAGTTTGGCATGATGGCACTCGGTACCGTTCAGAATGCGTACCTTAACCAGGACACGTCGCTCACCTGCGCCCCCGGTACGGCCGAGCGCGTGGACGCGATTGTCGCCAAGCTGATCGAGGATGCGCACGACCGCGCCCTGCAGATCCTCAAGGAGAACAAGTTCAAGCTCCACGAGCTGGCTCGTTATCTGTACAAGAAAGAGACGATCACGGGCGAGGAGTTCATGAATCTCCTTACGCGCGAGAATCCGCTGATGCCGAAGCAGCAGTAAAGCCGCGGTCGAGCCAGTAAACGCCGACGCCCCATTTGAGCAGCTTTCTCAAATGGGGCGTTTTGCTTGAGAGGGATGGAAATGAAGATCGTGGTGAGCGCCTGCTTGATGGGCGAGAGCTGCAAGTATAACGGGCTCGACAACTATCATCGCGCGTTGGTCGAGGCCTGCGAGCGTACGGGGACTGAGGTCCTCTTGGTGTGCCCTGAGGTCTTTGGGGGCCTGCCCACACCGCGCAAGCCGTCCGAGATTGTGAGCGGCGAGGTCCGTACCTGCGAGGGTACCTCAGTCGATCGCGAGTTTCGTCTAGGCGCTCAACGTGCGCTCGATATGTGCGAGCAAGCGGGCGGCCCGTCCGAGATTACTGCGTGCGTCTTGCAGGATCGCAGTCCGTCGTGTGGCGTGGGCCATATCTACGACGGATCCTTCAGCGGCACGCTCACAACGGGTAACGGTGTCTTCGCTGACCTGCTCCTGCGCCACGGCTACCGCGTGATCCCGGCAAGCGAATTCGACTCGAGCATGTTACAGCAATAAAAAACCGCCACAAAGGTACTGTCCCCTTTGTGGCGGTTTTGGTCGGTTAGGCCAGGAAAGAGTGGCCGTAGGCGTTGGCGGCCTTGATGGCGGCGGCGAACTTCTCGTCGGTGAAGGGCTCCGGGTTACCCTGCTTCCACTCGTTGGTGGCGTGGGCATACTCACACAGCGCCGGGATGTCGGCCTCGGTAAGGCCGACCTGCTCAAGCGTCACGGGCAGCCCCATCTGCTTGTTAAAGGCGGCGTAGCGCTCAAGGTTCTCGGTGTCTCCCGTATAGGCAAACAGCACGAGCACGCCCAGGCTCACGACCTCGCCGTGCAGGTAGGTGCCCTCACGCGGAATGCTGCAGGTGGCGTTGTAGAATGCGTGCGCCACGCTCGAGTTGTAGTAGTAATCGTTCTGGTTGGTCAGGTTGGAGACGTAGCCCGTGTTGACCACGATGTCGAGCGCGATTTGTTTGACGGCCTCGCTTGACAGGTTCTGGCGCACGTCCTCAAGACCCTGAACGCCGTAGGTAAACAGCGGCTCGGAGCAGGTGTGGGCGAGTGCCAGGCCAAGGCCTGCCGTGTGCTCCAAGTTGCCGGCGCTCGTGGCGTACTCGACCTCGGGCTGCTTGGACAGGGCATCGCCCACGCCGGCCCAGAAGTACTCCGCCGGAGCTTCGGCGATGATCTTGGGGTTGATGAAGATGTGCGCCGGTCGGTTGGGGTACGAATAGCCCTCGAGCGAGCCGTCGTCGTTGTACACGACGGCAATGGCGGTCGCGGCGGAGCAGTTAGAACAGATCGTCGGGACGGTGAAGACGATCTTCTTGAGCTCGATGGCTGCGGTCTTGACGGTGTCGAGCGCCTTGCCGCCGCCGCATGCGATGAGCACGTCGGCTTCCTGGCAGGCAGGGGAGTTCACGACCTTGGCGATATTGGCACGCGTACTGTTGGTGCCATAGACGCGCGTCTCCAGGACCTCGACATCGGTACCTTCAAGTGCCGCCTCGATTCCCGGCAGCGCCGCAGCCAGGGCTCGCTTGCCGCCAATGATGGCGACCTTGGTCGCTCCGTACTCGGCCAGTGCGGCGGGCAGCTCGGTAAAGCAATCCTCGCCAACGGTATAATCACTCATTCCAATCGTGCGCATAGCAACCTTCTTTCGTTCGATAAAGTGCTTTCAGGTATTTTGCTCCTAGAGAAGGGCTGTAATAGCGAGAAATTTCAAACGTATAAAACCAGTGTTGAGGGTTTTTCGCCGGCGCGGAACGTGCTAGCATACTCCGCATAAGCGTTGATGGGGACGAGTAGTCGGCCGTCCGCATGCTACAGAGAGCGGGGAGCGCTGAGAACCCGTGCATGCGACCGATGAAAATCACCCCGGAGCTGCGGTCCCAACGGACGTGCCGTGCAGGTTCGTCTTAGTAGACATCGCCGAGATGGTCGTCGATACAGGCCAGCCGAGTAACGGATGCGAGCGCGCGAATATGCGGGCGAGGGCATCTAAGCTGGGTGGTTAAGCGAAGAGCTTTTACGGGCAGGCTGCCCGTTTTGTGGCGCTTCGTCCCAGCTTGTAGGGACGGGCGCTTTTTTGGTGCCCAACGGGCGTGTGCGCCCATGACATGAAAGGGGTACCGTGGCAAACGAGTACAAGCAGACGATGAATCTGCCCAAAACCGGATTTCCCATGCGTGCCGGTCTTTCCAAGTCCGAGCCCAAGCGACTCAAGGACTGGCAGGACAACAAGGTCTACGAGCAAGTTCTAAAGAAGAACGAGGGTCACAAGAAGTTCGTGCTGCACGACGGCCCTCCGTACGCCAACGGCCCGATCCACATCGGCCACGCCATGAACAAGATCTCCAAGGACATGATCAACCGCTACTGGATGATGCAGGGCTATGAGGTTCCCTATGTCCCCGGTTGGGACTGCCATGGCCAGCCGATCGAGCATAAGGTCGAGGAGAAGCTCGGCACCGAGAAGTTCAACCAGACCTCCACGGCTCAGATCCGCGAGCTCTGCAACGAGTTTGCTGTCGAGAACATTGAGCTCCAGAAGGCCGGCTTCCGTCGCCTGGGCGTGCTCGGAGATTGGGACAACCCGTATCTGACGCTCTATCACCAGCATGACGCCGCCGACATCGAGGTCTTCAAGGCCATGTTCGATAAGGGCATGATCTATCGTGGCCACAAGCCGGTTCACTGGTGCAAGCACTGCCACACCGCGCTGGCCGAGGCCGAGATCGAGTACTCCGATGAGACGAGCCCGTCCATTTTCGTGCGCTTTGAGATGACCTCCAAGCCCGCCGGCCTCGAGAACTTCGAGGGCCCGGTTGACTTTATCATCTGGACGACCACGCCGTGGACCATCCCCTCCGACCAGGCCGTTTCCCTCAAGCCGGGTGCCGCGTATGTCGCCGTTGAGCACGACGGCCGCGCCGAGGTCATGCTCGAGGACCTGGCTCCCAAGTGCTGCGAGGAGTTTGGCTGGGAGTACACCCCGGTGTTGGTCGACGGCAAGCCCTACGTGGTTCCCGCCGAGACCTTCCACCACATTCACTATAAGCAGCCGATCTTTGACGGTGTCGAGGGCGTTGCGCTGTTGGCCGATTACGTCGGTGTCGATGACGGTACCGGTATCGTCCACAACTCGCCCGGTCACGGCGTCGACGACTACTTCGCCTGCCTCAAGGAGGGCATCACCGACATTTGCATGCCGGTCGATGACGACGGCAAGTTCTACACCGGCGAGGAGTTTGGCACCGGCGGCCCCTTCAGCGGCATGGATACCGACGAGGCCAACCCGCACATCATCGAGTTCCTGCGCGAGCGCGGCACCCTGGTCCTCGAGAAGAAGATCACGCACAGCTATCCGCACTGCTGGCGCTGCAAGCACCCGGTGCTCTTCCGTGCTACCGACCAGTGGTTCGTCTCGATGGACAAGACCGGTCTGCGCGAGCAGGCTGGCAAAGAGGTCCGCGAGAACGTCAAGTGGTATCCGGCTCACGCCGCCAACCGCATCGGCGCCATGGTCGAGCAGCGTCCCGACTGGTGCATCAGCCGTCAGCGCAACTGGGGCGTGCCTATCCCCAGCTACACTTGCGCCGACTGCGGCGAGAAGGTCATGAACGACGCCACGCTCGACGCCGTCATCAAGCTCTTCCACGAGAAGGGCTCCGACGCCTGGTTCACCGACGCTCCCGAGAGCTACCTGGGTGAGGCCTGCGTCTGCCCCAAGTGTGGCGGCCATCACCTCAAGGCCGATAAGGACATCCTCGACGTGTGGTGGGACTCCGGCGTCTCCTGGAAGGCCGTCTGCGAGTATCGCCCCGAGCTTGAGTACCCGGCGGACGTGTATCTCGAGGGCTCCGACCAGCATCGTGGTTGGTTCCAGAGCTCGCTGCTCACTTCGGTGGGTGCCAACGGCCACGCTCCGTACAAGGCGGTCGTCTCGCAGGGCTTCACGCTCGACGGCCAGGGCCGCAAGATGTCCAAGTCGCTCGGCAACGTCATCGACCCCAACAAGGTCTGCGACGAGATGGGCGCTGACATCATCCGTCTGTGGGTTGCCTCCGTCGACACCAGCTCCGACGTCTCCATCGACCACGAGATTCTCGCTCGTACGTCCGATGCCTACCGTCGTTTCCGCAACACGCTGCGCTTCTTGCTCTCCGAGCTCGAGGGTCAGTTTGAGCCCGAGACCGACGGCGTCGCCTTTGCCTACTTGCTGCCGCTCGACAAGCTCATGGTTGCCCGTCTGACCCAGGTCCAGGCCGAGGTCGACGACGCCTACGCCAGCTACGAGTTCCCGCGCGCCTACCGTGCGCTTTACGACTTCGTGGTCACCGAGCTTTCTAACGTGTACCTCGACGCCCTGAAGGATCGTCTGTACTGCGATAAGCCCGGCTCGCTCGAGCGCCGCAGCGCCCAGACCGTGCTGGCCGAGCTCTTCTCGATGCTCATGCGCGACCTGCAGCCGATCCTGTCCTATACGGTCGACGAGGCCATGGCCTATGCGCCCGCCGGCTGCGTCGATCACCAGAAGTACGCTGCGCTGCTTGATTGGTACAAGTCGCCCATCACGTTCGACGAGGCCAATGAGTTTGAGGGCGTGCTCGAGGCTTCGCTCGAGCTCCGTAGTGCCGTGACCAAGGCCCTTGAGGATGCCCGCTCCGCCGGCACCTTCACCAAGAGCCAGCAGGTCCGCGTCAAGGCGGTCGTTCCCGCCGAGATGTACGCGCTGCTGACCGGTGATAAGGCCGTCGACCTGGCCGAGTTCTACATCGTCTCCGATGTTGAGCTAACCCAGGGCGAGGAGCTCTCCGTTGCTATCGAGGCTGCCGAGGGCGAGTGCTGCGACCGTTGCTGGAACTACCGCACCACCGTCGGCGAGTACAACGGCCACGCGCATATCTGCAAGCGCTGCGCCGATGCTTTGTAGGTTACGGCGTTCGTAGAACGCCGTAACCTACCGACGCTGCAAACGCCCCTAAGCGGCAATCTGACGTTCAATCGTCGGTCGCGTACCAAAGTACGCTTCCCTCCTCTTTCACGTCACCTTGCTCGCTTAGGGACGTTTTCGCTGTTGGTGACGATAACGCGGCGTTTCCATTGCTGGAGCTAAAGGCTTTCTTTCGCTTTCGCTCTTAGTCGAAAGCTATTAAGCGACATTCCGGTTTTCGGAATGTCGCTTTCGTTTTATGCTGGTTATTTCGCTAGCGTTGGTGAATATGCTGCGCGTTTGGCGTTTGTCACTATAAGATGATTACTTGCGTTAAACGTAATTCAAGTTCTTAAAGGTAGGGGATTGATTTGGGTCGTACTGGGGATATGACGCCGCCTTTGCGTTGGCGGTTGGGTGTTGCTGGCGGGGTGGCGCTCGTTGTGCTGCTTGTTGACCAGTTGACCAAGCTTGCGGTTCGTGCCGTGGGCGATGCACTGCATGTGACCGTCATCCCCGGCGTGATCGACTTCCTGTTTGTCCGCAATATCGGCGCTGCCTTTAGCATGGGCGAGGGGCATGGCATCGCTTTTGCCGTGCTGGCGCTGGCGGTCATTGTCGCTATTGCCGTGTACCTCGTTCGTGCACCCCAGCTCGCCCATCTTGAGGTTGTGGGCATGGCGATGGTTGCGGGCGGTGCTATCGGCAACGCTATCGATCGTTTGGCCTTTGGCTTCGTGACCGATTTCATTGCCACCACCTTCATCGATTTCCCCGTCTTCAATGTGGCCGATATCGGCATTACGGTCGGCGTTGTGCTGGCGCTCATCGGTTATATGTTCTTGAGCCCCGCCGCTCGCGAGGTCGATGCGACCGCCGAGCTCAACGCCCGTGACGAGGCCCGCGCCAAGCGCAAGGCTAAACAACGTGGGGAGCGTGCCCGCAAGATTCGCGAAAGGAATGAGCGCTAATGGCCGACATCCATATTCTTGTTGCCGACGATTCCGCCGGTCAGCGTCTCGACGCCTTTCTGGGCACCAACGATGGCTGCCCCACGCGCTCTGCCTGCTCGCATCTGATTGAGGGCGGTGCCGTATGTGTCAATGGTGAGACCTGCCTGTCCAAAAAGTACGCCGTGCGAGCCGGCGACCGTATTTCGGTCGATTTGCCCGAGCCACACGATCCCACCGATGTGATTCCCGAGGCCATCCCGCTCGACATTCGCTATGAGGACGACTATCTCATTGTGCTCTCCAAGCAGCGCGGCCTGGTGTGCCATCCTGCGCATGGTCATGAGAGCGGTACGCTCGCGAATGCCCTGGTCTATCACTGCGGTATCGACCATCTGGGCACCGTGCAGGGCGAGGACCGCCCCGGTATCGTACATCGTTTGGATCGCGATACCTCGGGTCTCATGCTTGCGGCAAAGGACGACGACACCCAGCGCGCGCTCCAAAATCTTATCCGTACGCGCACGCTCGACCGCCGCTATATCACGCTCGTCCACGGGCACATCGCCATGGACGAGGGCACCATTAACACTGGAATTGCCCGCTCTACGCGTGACCGTGTCAAGATGGCGGTTTCGGACGATCCCTTTGCCCGTCAGGCCATTACGACCTTTAGGGTCCTCGAGCGCTTTGATTCCACACGCTTTGACGATGGCTATACGCTCGTCGAGTGCCACCTGTTTACCGGTCGCACGCACCAGATTCGCGTGCATATGCGTCATATCAACCACGCCTGCGTGGGCGATCCGCTCTACGGCAAGTGCGATGCGCGCGCCGACCAGGGCCTGACCAGGCAGTTCCTGCATTCTTGGCGCGTGGCGTTCGACCATCCCGTGACGGGGGAGCGCATTGAGTGCCGCGACGAGTTGCCGTGGGATCTCGCTGCGGTTCTCGATGATCTGGCTCCGCGCTCGCTCGGTCGCACGGCCGCTGGAGATGAAATCGTTCCGCAGCTCGGTCTTCTCGAAGCCTAGCCAGTATTAGGTGGTTTCTTGAACTCGGTAAGCCTGCGGTAAGATATACGATTGTTTACGTTACGCGTTGCTGGGAGCCTGCATGCTCGCCTTTTTACAAACCAACACACCCATCGTGATCTTCAACCAGATTGTCGTCACGCTGCTCACGGTCTGCTTTCTGTACCAGGTGGTCTTCTTTGTCATTGGCGCTCTTCGTGGCGAGGTCGCGCCTCCCAAGGCCAAAAAACTCCATCGCTATGCCTTCTTTATCGCGGCGCATAATGAGGAGGCCGTGATCGCCAACCTCGTTCGCTCCATCAAGGACCAGGATTATCCGTCCGAGCTCATCGAGGTTTTCGTGGTCGCCGATGCCTGCACCGACAACACGGCGCAGCTCGCGCGCGAGGCCGGTGCCATTGTTTACGAGCGTAATGACCTGGCCCGCAAGGGCAAGAGCTGGGTCATGGACTTTGGCTTCGACCGCATTCTCAACGAGTATCCCGACACGTTTGAGGGCTACTTTATCTTCGATGCCGATAACGTTATCTCCCGCGATTACGTGTCCAAGATGAACGATGCCTTTGACCAGGGATTCCATGTGGTCACGAGCTATCGCAACTCCAAGAACTTTGGCAGCTCGTGGATCTCGGCAGCTAATGCTACCTGGTATTTGCGCGAGGCGCGCTTCCTTAACAATGCGCGTAATATCTGCAAGACTTCCTGCGCCGTATCGGGTTCGGGTTACCTTATTTCGGCGAGCGTGATTGAGGGCATGCACGGCTGGCAATTCCATACGCTGACCGAGGACATCCAGTTCACCACGTTCTGTGCCATTCACGGCATTCGCATTGGCTATGCGCCGGCGGAGTTCTTTGACGAGCAACCCGTGACGTTCAAGGCATCCTGGAAGCAGCGTATGCGCTGGACCAAGGGCTTCTACCAGGTGTTTTTTACCTACGGTAAGCACCTGGTCAAATCGACCTTCCGCTATCATCGCTTTGCCGCGTACGACATGTTTATGACCATCGCTCCGGGCATGCTGCTGTCCCTGATCTCCATGCTCGCCAACGCGACGTTCCTGATCGTGGGCGGTCTTTCGCATGGTTTCTTGGCTACCGAAGTCGAGATGCAGGCGTGCGCCGCTTCGCTCATTATGACCTTCGCCATGATGTATCAGACGTTCTTTATCCTGGCGCTGCTCACGACTATCTTTGAGTACAAGCACATTCACTGCGCGCAAAAGTGGCGCCTGGTGACTAACCTGTTTACCTTCCCGATCTTTATGTTCAGCTATATCCCCATCACGGTGGCTGCGCTGTTCCTGAAGGTCGACTGGGTGCCGACGCAGCACGCCGTCAACGTCACCCTTGACGAGGTCATGCAAGGCGCCAAATAATCACCACCAAAACCACCACAAAGGGGACAGGCACCTTTGTGGTGGTTTTTGCGTTTGAGCTGCTGCCCAAGGAGGTTTACGATGATCTATATCCCGTTTTGGATTTGCATCTTTGCCGGCGCGTGGATTGATGCCCGTGAGCGGCGGTTTCCCAATGGGCTTGCCGGCGCATGTGCCGTGGCGGCGTTGGCGGGTGTTTGGCTCGACCTCGGTTTGAACACAGCGCTTGACCACGCGGGTCTTGCCGTCATTGTGTATCTTGCTCTCGTGCTGACTGAGTCCCTCTGGCGTCGTCTTCGCCAAATCCCGGGCATCGGCATGGGGGATGCCAAGGCACTCTTTGCGCTATGCACGCTCGACCCTATGGGCGGCATCGTCGCATTTGCCACTGCGCTCCTGGTCCTTGCCCTCTCCTGCCTCATCACGAAATCGCGCTCCCTGCCATTGCTCCCGTTTTTGGTGCCGATTTTTGCCATAATCGAGGTCGTGGGCTGCACATTGTAACTGATTGCGCATCCTTCTTAAGGAGCATGCCATGGCATCTAATCAAGAAATGGCCGTCATTAAGGCGCGCATGGACCGTATTCCCTCGGCGTTGTCGCCCGAACTTGTCGAGCGCATTGCCGCCGATCGTGCTTCGGGCTATGTCAACCCGTATCGTTGCAACGACGATCAGGTCATTCGTCGTATTGATCGCGCCGCCGACAAAGGCACGCTTATGCGTCCGGCGTTTATGCGCGATACCGAAAAGATACTTCATCTTCCGGCGTACACCCGTTATGCAGGCAAAACGCAGGTCTTTAGCTTCCGTAGCAATGACGACCTGTCGCGCCGCGGTCTGCACGTGCAGCTTGTCTCCCGTATCGCGCGCGATATCGGTCGCGCCCTGGGGCTCAATTGCGATCTGATCGAGGCGATTGGCCTGGGTCACGACTTGGGACACACGCCTTTCGGCCATGCCGGCGAGCGCTTCCTCAACGATATCTTTTATGAGCGTACGGGGCGTTATTTTTTCCATAACGTGCAGTCGGTCCGCGTGCTCGACGCGTTGTATGGCCGCAACGTGTCGCTCCAGACGCTCGACGGCGTGCTATGCCATAACGGCGAGTACGAGCAGCGTGTGTTTGAGCTCTCGGACATGAGCTCCTTTGACCAGTTTGACCAGACGGTTGAGGATTGCATTGCCACAGGCTATAGCGCAATTGAGCATCTGCGTTCCATGACGCTCGAGGGCTGCGTCGTTCGCATTTCGGATATTCTTGCCTACGTCGGTCGTGACCGTCAGGATGCGATCGCGGCGGGCTTGCTTTCGCCCGACGCTTTTGATGATGGCCGGGGCGGTGCCTACAACAGTTGGATCCTCACGCATGCCTCCATCGATATCGTTGAGCACAGCTATGGTAAGCAGCGCATCGAGATGAGCGAGGACCTGTTTGAGGAAATCCGCCGAGCCAAGCGCGAGAACTACGTAAAGATCTATAGCAAGGGCGGCATCGAAGGCGACTCCGAAGCGGAGCTGCGCGAGGCGTTCGAAAAGCTCTACGACCATTGCCTGCAGGATATAAACGAAGGTGACGAGTCCTCGTACATCTTTAAGCATCATATTTCTCGCATTGAGCAGCAGCTTTCCTACTACGATCGCGCCTATGCCTGGCAGGACGACAAGGATCAAGCAGTGGTGGATTACATCGCGAGCATGACGGACGGCTATTTCTGCGAGCTCACGAGCAAGTTGTTCCCGGGATTAAAGTTTCCGCACCGTACCTATATTAACGAACGGTAGTTCGTATCTTTTCGTTATACTGTTAGTGGAAAACGTTTTTGATTGATGCACGGGATGGCTATGGACGACCTTTTTTCTGCCTCGACGCGCGAGCGTTCCTTTAAAAATGCGCCGCTCGCGGTGCGCATGCGCCCCAATTCGCTCGACGAGTACGTGGGCCAGCAAAAGGCCGTCGGTAAGGGCTCGTGGTTGCGTGCCGCGATCGAGCACGACGTGCTTTCGAGCGTGATTCTGTACGGGCCTGCCGGTACGGGCAAGACGACGCTGGCACATATTATCGCCAACCATACCAAGAGTGAGTTTGTCGAAGTCAGTGCCGTGACGGGCACCGTAAAGGATCTTCGCCGCGTGATTGACGAGGCCAAGACGCGTCTGAATACGTACGACCGTCGCACCATCCTGTTTATCGACGAGATTCATCGCTTTTCGAAGTCACAACAGGATGCATTGCTGCATGCGGTTGAGAACCGTACCGTTATTATGATTGGCGCCACGACGGAGAATCCGTACTTCGAGGTCAACTCGGCATTGCTCTCGCGCGGTCGCGTGGTGGAGCTTGAGCATCTTAAAGACGAGGATGTTGCCACGCTTATCGAGCGTGCGCTCGAAGCGCCGCAGGGTTTGAACGGCAAGTTCTCGGCCGATGAGGATGCGGTCACGACCATCTGCACGCTGGCAGCGGGTGACGCTCGCTCGGCGCTCACGACGCTCGAGCTTGCGAGCGAGATTGCCGTCACGCGTCCCGATACCGAGGGAACGCCAGCGCCCGCGGCGGGGGAGCGCTATCCCATCACCGTGGATGACGTGAAGATCGCCAACCCGCGTCGCGGCTTTACGTATGACAAAAACGGCGACATGCACTACGACATCATCAGTGCGTTTATTAAGTCTATGCGCGGTAGTGACCCCGATGCCACGATCTATTGGCTCGCGCGCATGATCGATGCTGGGGAGGATCCTAAGTTCATCGCTCGCCGTATTATGATTCATGCTTCTGAGGATGTTGGCAACGCCGACCCGCAGGCGCTTTTGGTGGCACATGCCGCGTTTAAGTCTGCCGAGGTCATTGGCTATCCCGAGTGCCGCATTAACCTGGCTCAGGCTGCACTCTATGTGTGCTTGGCGCCTAAATCCAACGCGTGTGAGGCTTCGATCGATGCGGCGCTGGCCGATATTCATTCTAGTGGGCTTCGCGAGGTGCCGAGTTATCTGCGCGATCGCCATCGCCCGGGCAGCGATGAATACGGTGTGTATAAGTATCCGCACGATTATCCCGAAGGTTGGGTCGACCAGCGCTATTTGCCCGAAGGCTTGGAACGCGGTGCATTTTGGCAGCCTGCCGGCCGCGGTTGGGAAGAATGGCGCGTAGAGCAAAGTGAACGCGACCGCAGCGGGAATGCACCGAAGTAGCTGCTGATAATTTTGTCCCACGTTGCTGCTCATGGCATGTTCGGTCCCCTTTGGGGTACCATGGAAACCGTCTGTATATCGATTCCTTTGGGAGGCTTGTATGAGTCCCATTCAAATCGCCCTGCTGCTGCTCGCTGTTGCCGGCGTGTGGGCCATCGTTGAGCTCGCGCTTACCCTGCGCAAGACCCGCACCGTTGTCGACTCGCTCGATAAGACCGTTAACGACCTCAACAACACCATCGCTGAGGCTCAGCCTGTGGTGGCAAAGCTCGATGGCGCTGTCGATGAGCTTACGCCGGCGCTTGCCCAGATGGAGCCGCTGCTTAAGTCGAGCAAGACGGCAGTTGATGCCCTTACCTCCAATCTCGTAGAGGTCGAAGCCGTGGTTCGCGACATTTCTGAGGTCACCGGTAGCATGGCCGAGGCCAGCAATGCTGTGTCGAGCGTGACTGATTCTGCGGCAGGTGCCGTGCAGAAACTCTTTAACAAGGTGAAGGCTCCCGCGGCCGACGCTGAGCGCAAGCTTTCCGCTGCCGAAGAAGCCGAGCAGCCGACCGAGCGTGTCCTGATTGGCGAAGCCGGGGACGATGTCGCTGCTGGTGACAATGATGCACAGAAGCCTGCTGCTAAAGCAGCCCAGTATTACACCTACACGCCCGCCGAGACCACCGAGGAGTCCTGCGATGAGTAGCGAAGCAACCTGCCCCATCATGTTGACCGTTGCCGGCGACCCGCGTCTCGCTCGCCTTGTGCGCATGACGGCAGCCAACGTTGGTGCCCTGTGCTCTATGTCTGTCGATCGCATCGAGGACATCCGCATGGCTGCCGAGGAGGCTTTCATCTTTGGTTGTACCGCGGTCGACTGCGATGACATCACCATCAAATTCGATGTCGATGAGACCCACGTTGGCATGACTATTACCTTTGGCGATCAGGCTACGGTCGATGAAGACGACCAGGCTGCGGTGTATGCCGAGCTCATCCTCGCGAGCGTGTGCGACTCCTACGAAAAGACCGCTGCGCCCCTGACGCTTTCCCTCGACCTCAAGGCGGATATCTAATATGACCGAACGTTCCCGGAGCGGTAAGACCGCTTGGGACAAGGAGAAAACCCGCGAGCTGTTTCGTCGTTACAAGGAGACCGGTGATCCGGACGCCCGCGAGCAGCTCGTTATGTCCCATATGAATCTGGTAAGGTTTCTTGCCAACAAATTTAAGAATCGCGGCGAGCCGCTCGACGACCTCATGCAGGTCGGCTATCTGGGTTTGCTCAAGGCTATCGACCGTTTTGATCCCGAGCGCGGACTCGAGTTCACCACGTTTGCCACGCCTACCATCTTGGGCGAGATCAAGCGTCACTTCCGCGACAAGGGCTGGAGCGTGCGCGTGCCCCGTCGCTTGCAGGAGCTCTCGGCCAAGGTCAACCAGGCTACCGATAAGCTCACCAACGAGCTACAGCGCTCGCCCAAGGTTGAGGAGATCGCTGAGTATCTAGATGTGACTGTCGATGAGGTCCTCGAGGCTATGGAATCGTCTTCGGCTTATACCTCGGTGCCCATCGAGGCTCCTGGTGCGTCCGATTCCGACGATGCCCCCTCGATTCTCGACCGTTACGCCGACGACGACAACGAGCTCGACTTTACCGATGACCGCTTGGTGATTGAGGAGGCCTTCCGTGATTTCTCGCCGCGCGAGCGCGAGGTGATCGAGCTGCGCTTTGTGAAGGGCATGACCCAGATCGAGATCGCTAAGAAGCTGGGTATTTCTCAGGTGCAGGTTTCGCGTCTGCTGCGCCGCACGCTTAAGAAGATTCAGGACAAGATCGACCCCGACGGAGTGATGATTCGTTCATGAGTGAGCACCCCCAACAAACCGATCGCGTGCTGCGCGACACCCGCATTCTGACGCTTCGCATTTGGGCTGTTGTCGGCTGCATTGTCATCGCCGCTGTCATCTTTAACCTTATGGGCATCCTGGCGCCGGTTATCGAGTTTCTCGCCGTTGGTTCCATCATTGCCTTTGTGATGTCCCCGATTACCAATTGGCTCGAGCATCATGGCGTCGGCCGTGGCATCGGTTCGCTTATCGCGCTTATTGTTGTTGTTGCCGTGCTCGTCGGTGTCGTTTGCATCTTGTCGCCGATTCTCTTTGGTCAGATCATGGAAGTCCTGAGCCGCCTGCCCGAGCAGCTTCGTGTTGCGGGTGGCGATCTCAACGAGATGATCTCGCATGCCAAGACGCTCAACAACACGCCGCTCAAGGAGTATTTGGACGACAACCTGTCGTCGCTGGTTGCCGTGGCATCGAAGTATGTGTCTCAGATCGCTGCCGAGCTTGGCCGCGGTGTGTTCCCGCTCATCACCAATACGGCCTCGCAGTTGTTCGTGATCTTCCTTGGTCTGGTGCTTGCCTACTGGATGGCCTGCGACTACCCTCGCATGCATCACGAGATTTGCACCATCATCGGTCAGGAGAAGGAGACCTCGTACCGCTTTATGGTCGCCATCCTTTCTCGCTCTGTCGGCGGCTACATGCGCGGTATGGTCGTGACGTCCATCTGCGGTGGTTTCCTCGCCTTTATCGGTTTTATGATCATCGGCCATCCGTATGCGGCGCTCATGGCTATCTTTACCGGCATCATGCATTTGGTTCCGGTCGTCGGTCCCTGGGTGAGCGCAGCAATCGCCACGGTACTCGGCTTCATGTTCAGTCCCATGTTGGCGTTATGGACGCTCATCGTGACGATGGTCGCGCAAAACGTCACCGATAACGTGATTTCGCCTAAGGTCATGCAGAGCTCGGTGCAGGTGCATCCCATCATGAGCCTCACGGCGCTCGTTATTGGCTCGGCACTCATGGGGCCCATCGGCATGATTATTGCCATCCCGCTTTGTGCGGCCCTCAAGGGCATCTTCGTGTACTACTTTGAGAATGAGACCGGCCGTCAGCTTGTGGCCTATGACGGAGCCGTGTTTAAGGGCACGCCGTACCGCGATGCCGATGGCAACCCGGTCGCCGCCTACGACGCGCTCGGCGACGACACCTTCATCTATGAGTCCGAGCTCATCGGCAACGAGACCGCGCCCGAGGCTAAGGCCATGCCCAAGCCCGAGCTCGATAATCCCTGGATCAAGCTCTCGGGTCTGCAGCCCGATGCCACGGGTTTCTTTAAGAATCCCTTCGCCAAGGACGATGACTCCAACACGGATGACGATACCAAAACCGGCATCGACGGCTCCATGGACGATTCGGATTCTAAATAAGCCCCGTTAGCGTTTCTTGAAGTTGTAAATGACAAGAAACGCGAGCAAAGCGATTGATAAGGGGCCGGCTACGTAGAAAAAGAGAACGTCAATTGCGCGTAGAGTGTAATAAGCCTTATCGCCTGACATTACTGCATACAATACGTAGCCAAATGCTGGTTGGTTTGCGTACCAGCAGGAGAAGGCCAAGAGCGCTAAAAGTGCTACTACCAGAAGTGCATTCAGGACAAATCGTTTGGTATTCATCGTTCGCTCCTTCCGGATGATTCTTATATGGTATTTTACTAAAACTATTTTTTAAAGGATTGCTTAGTCCTAAATAACATGCACTTTCGCTGGAGGGTCGCTGTTTGGCGGCCCTCTTTTTTGCACTTGCGCGGCGGGATGGTAATATCGTTACGTTTGAACTGTTTCGATGTGAAACCGAGGAGATTCCCTCTATGAGTGCTGACTACCCGTCAATGACTACGGCCGAGATTCGCTCCAAGTTCCTCAACTTCTTTGAGGAGCGCGGTCTTAAGCTCTATCCTTCTTCGTCCCTTGTCCCCGACGACCCCTCGCTGCTGCTTGCCAACGCCGGCATGAACCAGTTTAAGGAGTACTACCAGGGCAAGAAGACCATGAAGGAGATTGGCGCGATCTCCTGCCAGAAGTGTGTCCGCACCAATGACATCGATTGCATCGGCGAGGACGGCCGTCACCTGTCCTTCTTCGAGATGCTCGGCGACTTCTCTTTCGGCGGCGTCTCCAAGGAGCAGGCTTGCGCCTGGGCCTTTGAGCTCATCACCAAGGAGTTCAAGCTGCCGCTCGACCGCCTGTACTTTACCGTCTTTACCGAGGACGACGAGACCCACGACGTGTGGCGTTCTCTGGGCGTTGCTGAGGACCACATCTCCCGCCTGGGCGAGGACGACAACTTCTGGGCCGCTGGCCCCACCGGTCCCTGTGGTCCGTGCTCAGAGATCTACTTTGACATGGGCGAGGAGGTCGGCTGCGGCAGCCCCGACTGCAAGCCTGGCTGTGACTGCGACCGCTTCCTGGAGTTCTGGAATCTCGTCTTTACCCAGTATGACCGTCAGGAGGACGGCTCCATGCCGGAGCTGCCGCACCGCAACCTCGATACGGGCATGGGCCTGGAGCGCATGGCCGCCATCATGCAGCACAAGACCGCCAATTACGACGGCGACTTGATGCAGCATCTCATCAAGCTGGGCGAGGAGATCAGCGGCAAGACCTATGACGCCGATGATTACTCCGGCGCCAGCCGCTCGCTGCGCATCATCGCCGATCACTCCCGTGCCGTCGACTTTATGATTTCCGACGGCATCCTCCCCGGTAACGAGGGTCGCGAGTACGTCCTTCGCCGTCTGCTCCGCCGTGCCGTGTTCCACGGTCGCCTGCTGGGTATCGAGGGTGCCTTCCTGACCAAGTTCATCGACGAGGTCAACGCTCAGATGGGCGAAGCTTATCCCGAGCTGCTCAAGAACGTCGCCCTTGTCAAGGGTATCGTCGCCTCCGAGGAGGAGCGCTTCTCCACGACGCTCGACAACGGCCGCGTCTATCTGGACGAGGCCTTGGCAGCGCTTGCCGAGGGTGCCGTGCTTCCGGGCGATGTCGCCTTTAAGCTGCACGACACCTTTGGTTTCCCCATCGACCTGACCGTCGAGATCGCCGGCATCGCTGGCCACGACGTCGACATGGATGGCTTCACTGCCTGCATGGAGGACCAGAAGGCCCGCGCCCGCGCCAATGCCAAGGGCGACGCCTGGGGCAGCTTCAACGACGTGTGGGTCGAGCTTTCCGACAAGGTTGCCGCGACCGAGTTCGACGGCTATGACAACGATGTGATCGAGGGCGCCAAGGTTGTCGCCATCGTGCGCAACGGCGAGTCCGTCGAGTCCGCCGCCGCGGGCGAGGACGTCGAGGTCGTGCTCGACCGCACCCCGTTCTATGCCGAGATGGGTGGCCAGCAGGGCGATGCCGGCGAGCTTTCCGCCGAGGGCGTTGTTCTGACCGTTGCTGACACCAAGAACCACAACGGCCTGTATGCCCACGTCGCGCACGTTGCCGATGGCACGCTGACTGTCGGTGCCGCTGTTACCGCCGCGCTCGACGCCGAGCGCCGTGGCTTCCTGCGCCGCAACCACACCGCCACGCACCTGCTCGATGCCGCCCTTAAGCAGGTCCTGGGCGAGCACGTCTCCCAGGCCGGCTCGCTGGTGACGCCCGAGCACCTGCGCTTTGACTTTACGCACTTCGAGGCCCTGTCCTCCGAGCAGCTCAAGGCTGTCGAGGACCTGGTCAACCAGCAGATCTTCGCTTCCAAGCCGGTCGTGACCCGTGTCATGGGCATCGACGAGGCTAAGGCTGCCGGCGCTGTCGCTCTGTTTGGAGAGAAGTACGGCGATGTCGTCCGCGTCGTTTCCGTGGGCGCCGAGGACCAGCCGTTCTCCCGCGAGCTCTGTGGTGGCACCCATGCCGCCAATACCGCCGAGATTGGCCTGTTCAAGATCATTTCCGAGTCCTCCACGGGCTCCAATGTCCGCCGTATCGAGGCCGTGACCTCCAAGGGTGCCCTCGACTACATGGCCGACCGCCTGGCGCTCGTTGACGCCGCCGCCGCTGCGCTCAAGTGCCGCGTCGACGAGGTTCCCGCCCGCGTGGAGAACCTGCAGGCCGAGCTGCGCGAGACGTCCAACAAGCTCAAAAAGGCTCTGACCGGCGGCTCCTCCGACGCCATTTCCAGTGCCATCGAGGGTGCTGTCGAGCTCGGCGGCTACAAGCTCGTCGTCGCTGAGCTCCAGGGCCTTGAGGCTGCCGACCTGCGTAACGTATGGGATACCGTGCACCAGAAGGTCGCCGGTCCCGTCGCCTGCGTCGTCGCCAGCGTGACCGAGAAGGGCACCCCGGTCCTGCTCGCCGCCGGCACCGATGACGCCGTGAAGGCCGGTTTCCACGCCGGTAACGTGATTAAGCAGATCGCGGGTCTGGTCGACGGTCGCGGTGGCGGTCGTCCCAACATGGCCCAGGCCGGTGGCAAGAACGCCGCCGGTATCGCCGATGCCCTCGCGGCCGCCAAGACCGCGCTCGGCGCCTAAGAACCTAAGTAGTCGCTGTGGTCGCGCTCGCACTGGACATAGGGGAGACCAGGATTGGCATTGCCGTCTCGAGCCGTGATGGCAAGATGGCGATGCCTGTCAAGGTGCTTCCGGCAGCCGAGGTCACTGGCATGGCAAAGACGTTTCGCTACCTGATCGAGGACTATGAGCCCGATATACTGGTAAGCGGACGTCCCTTGACCATGGCTGGTGAGCCCGGCCCCCAGGCCGAGCGCGTCGCCGCCGTGGCCCAAAAGATTGCCGACGAACTCGAACTTCCGCTGGAGTTTGAGGACGAGCGTCTGTCCTCGCAGGAGGCCAAGCGAATCCTGCGAGAGCAGGGACTCAACGAAAAGCAGATGAGGGGCAAGATTGACATGATTGCCGCCAGCCTGTTCCTGCAGACATGGCTCGATCGTAAAAACGAGGAGGTTCAGCATGCCTAGCGCTTCCGATCCGCGCCAGCCGAATCGCCAGGGGCAGCCCGCGCCGCGTCCTGTCCAGGCAGGTCAGCGCTCGGTGCAGCCGATGCCGCGTCCGGCTCAGCCTGCTCAGCGT
>CABQZS010000226.1 GCA_902468695.1 uncultured Collinsella sp. | reverse complement strand
TCGGCCAGGCGCTCGGCCTCCTGGTCCTTGAGCGCTGCCATGAGCGAGCGGATGCGGATGCGCGCGGCACCCAGGTTAGACACCTCGTCGATCTTAAGCACGGTGTAGATCTTGCCGCTGGCTTCCAGAATCTCCTGCACCTGATCGGTGGTCAGAGCGTCCAGGCCGCAGCCGAAGGAATTGAGCTGGATCAGGTCCAGGTCGTTGCGCATCGTCACAAAACGGGCGACGGCGTACAGGCGGCTGTGGTACATCCACTGGTCGACGACGCGAATCGGACGCTCGGGCTTCACCAGATGCGCGAGCGAATCCTCGGTAAAGACCGCAAAGCCAAAGCTCGAGATAAGCTCGGGCAGGGCATGGTTGATCTCGGGGTCGTTATGGTAGGGACGGCCGGCGAGTACGATGCCGTGGCCGCCGTGGTCCTCGACCCACTTAAGAGCCTCCTCGCCCATAGTCTGGATGTCCTCGTGGAAACGCGCATCGGCCTCAAAGGCAGCGTTGACGGCGGCATCGACCTCGGAGCGCGTGATCTTGGGTCCGCGCACGCGACCGCGACCGGCTTCAGCATCGGCCACGCGGTCGACGGCGAGCACCTGGTACAGACGGCGCTTGAGCTCGGTCTTGTCGTGATACGGCACAAACGGATACAGGAACTCGATGTTCTGCTCGCGGATCTCGTCGATGTTGAGCGCCAACGCCGTGGGGTAGCTCATGACGATGGGGCAGTTGTAACAGTTGCCGGCGGTCGGATCCTCCTTGCGCTCCCAGCGCACGCACGGCATCCAGATGAAGTCGACGTCACGATCGATGAGGTTCATCACGTGGCCGTGGCTCATCTTGGCCGGATAGCACACGCTCTCGGACGGCATGGACTCGATGCCCGCCTGGTAGGTCTTCTTGCTCGACTGGTCGGACAACTGCACGCTAAAGCCCAAGCGCGTAAAGAACGCGTGCCAGAAGGGGTAGTTCTCGTACATGTTGAGTGCGCGCGGGATACCCACGGTGCCACGCGGGGCCTCGTCGGGACTCAGGACCTCGCGGTTAAAGAGCAGCTCGTTTTTCTTTTTGAAAAGGTTGGGGGCCTCGGTCTTCTGCTTTTTGTGGCCGGCGCCCTTCTCGCAGCGGTTGCCGGTGATAAAGCGCCTGCCGCCGCCAAAGTCGTTGACGGTAAGCTGGCAGTTGTTGGAGCAGCGACCGCAGCGGACATGCTTTTGCGTCACGGTAAGGTGCGCGATGTCCTCGGCCGAAAGGATGGTCGAAGTGCCGTCGGCGCCGGCGCGATCTCGGGCGAGCAGGGCAGCACCATAGGCACCCATGCAGCCGGCGATGTCGGGACGCACGGCATGGACGCCGGTGAGCTGCTCAAACGCGCGCAGCGTGGCGTCGGACATAAAGGTGCCGCCTTGGACGATCACCTGGCTGCCGATTTCCTTGGGGTCACGCAGCTTAATGACCTTGAACAGGGCATTCTTGATGACGGAATAGGACAGGCCGGCCGCGATGTCGCCCACCGTGGCGCCTTCCTTTTGCGCCTGCTTGACGCGCGAGTTCATAAAGACCGTGCAGCGGCTGCCCAGGTCGACGGGGGCCTTGGCATGGATGGCAGCGTTGGCGAACGCGCGCACGTCCATGTTCATGGACACGGCGAAGCTCTCGATAAAGCTACCGCAGCCCGACGAACAGGCCTCGTTGAGCATGATGTGCTCGATGACGCCGTCCTTGACGCGCAGGCATTTCATGTCCTGGCCGCCAATGTCCAGGATGAACTCGACGCCGGGCAGGAACGCCTTGGCGCCGCGCAGGTGCGCGACGGTCTCGATCTCGCCGGAGTCGGCCTTGAGCGCCTCGATGAGCAGCGCCTCGCCATAGCCCGTGGTGGTCACGTGGCCGATGGTGCAGCCGGCGGGGATGTGGTTGTAGAAATCGGCCATGATGACCTTGGCCGTGCCCAGGATGTCACCGTTGTTGTTGCCGTACCAGGTGTGCAGCAGCTGGCCGTCCTCGCCTACGAGCGCGGCCTTCATGGTCGTGGAACCGGCGTCGATGCCAATGAACACGCGGCCGGTGTAGCCGTCGAGCTTGCCCTTGGGGACGACCTCGGTGTCGTGGCGAGTCTTGAATTCGGCAAAATCCTCGTCGGTGGCAAAGAGCGGATCCAGGCGCTCGACCTCGGCACCCTGCGTGTCGCCCAAGGCATCGATAGCCTCGATGAGCTGCGGGAACGTGCTGAGCTTGTTGGACTCATGCGCCATGGCGGCGCCGCTCGCCACAAACAGGTGGGCGTTTTGGGGCACGATGCGGTGCTCCTCGTCCAGGTTGAGCGTGAGGTAGAAGCGGTGACGCAGCTCGGAGAGGTACTGCAGCGGGCCGCCCAGGAAGGCGACGTTGCCGCGAATGGGACGGCCGCACGCCAGACCCGAGATGGTCTGGGTCACGACGGCCTGGAAGATGGAGGCGGCCACGTCCTCGGGACGGGCGCCTTCGTTGAGCAGCGGTTGGACGTCGGTCTTGGCAAAGACGCCGCAGCGGCTGGCGATGGGATAGATGGTGGTGGCGTTGGCCGCGAGTTCGTTAAGGCCGCTGGCATCGGTGTGCAGCAGGGTTGCCATCTGGTCGATGAACGCGCCCGTACCGCCGGCGCAGGTGCCGTTCATGCGCTGCTCGATGCCGTTGTCAAAGTAGATGATCTTGGCGTCCTCGCCGCCCAGCTCGATGGCGACATCGGTGGCCGGGATGAGGGTCTCGACGGCACGCTTGCTGGCAATGACCTCCTGGACAAACTCCAGGTCGAGCCACTGGGACAGCAGCAGGCCGCCCGAACCGGTGATGGCGCAGGTCATTTGGGCCGTCGGCAACACGGTCGCAGCACCCTCGAACAGGTCGCGGGCGCAGGCACGGACGTCGGTGTGGTGGCGCTGGTACTTGGCGTAGACGATCTGGTTGTCGTCGTTGAGCACAGCGAGCTTAACGGTGGTGGAGCCCACGTCAATGCCCAGGTGCAGGTTGCCGCGGGCGGCCTCGGGGTTGAAGATCGCGCCTTCGGGGGCCTGGGCGGCGGC
>CABQZS010000225.1 GCA_902468695.1 uncultured Collinsella sp. | reverse complement strand
GCGGCCCCAGACGCTAGCCGACCGGCTCCCGGTCCTCGTCCTCCCTGTGCACGCCGACCGGCACGATGTCGCGGTAGATCAGCCGGTGCCTGCCGTCGCGCCACTCGTCGTCGTGGTAGTGGCCGAAGAACCACGTCTTGAAGTCGAGCCGCCGGTCGATCTCGCCGAGGAAGTTCTGCAGCGGGTCGTCCTCGAAAGGACGGTTGCACTCCCAGCAGAGGTCGCCCGCCAGGTCGGCCGGGGCCTCGTGCGTCACCACGTAGTCGACCTTCCAGCCGGCGGCATCGAGGTTGCGCCGGCAGCGTTCCATCTCGGTCTCGCTCGGCATCTCCTCCGGCCACCAGGACTTCCCCTCCTTGCGCCATTCCCTGTCATGGCTCGCGGCACCTCCCATGGCGAGGACGGTCGTCCCGGCGATATCGAAGACCTCGCCGCGCATCAGGTGCAGCACATGCGGGCGTGCGACGTGGACGCGCCCGCCGTTCCACTCGGTTTCGGGGAGTTCCGCCAGCATCCGGTGGTTCTCGTGATTGCCGTCGACGAAGCATGTCGTCCACGGCTTGGACTCGAACCAGTCGAGCCAGTAGCGGTCGGTGTTCGAGCCGTCCCACACGAATCCGAAGTCGCCGGCGACCACCACCACGTCGTCGCGCGAGAGCGTCCTGCCGTCCGGCCAGCTCTTGGAGGAGAAGCGGCTGGAGCCGTATTCGGCCCCTCCGTGCACGTCGCCCGTTACGAAGATCGCCATCAGTTCGCCCTCTCCCGCTTGTGCGCGGCCAGCTCTCGCTCGACCTGTCTGTCGCCGGTCTGGTTGACCCACCACGGCCACTTGACGCGCCCGCACGGCTCGCCGACGCCGGAGAACCATACCCGCAGCTCGTCGAGGCTCACCGGTGCGCAGGCGTTGGCGTCCACGCCCACGTCGTAGCGGAGAAGCCCCTGCTTCCGGTTGAACTCGTTGTACGCGCCGCCACTGCTGTGGATGTGCCCGTGCAGGTGCCAGCTGCCGTGCGACATGCTCTGCCAGTCGGCCATGGGGAAATGGCTCATGACGATCTTCTGCCCGTCGATCTTGAGCACGCAGATAGGCGGCTCGGTGATAAAGGCCCTGGAGACCGCGGGCTGCGTCCAATCTTTGTCGTGGTTGCCGGGCACCAGGTGAACCTTTTTGCATGTGATCTTCTTCCGCAGCCCGTAGGCGTCCTGCGCGGTCATCTTGAACGAGAAGTCGCCCAGGATGTAGAGCTCGTCGTTCATGCCGACGCGCGCGTTGATGTTGGCGACGATCACCGAATTCATCTGTTGGATCGTTTCCCACGGCCGGTCGGTGAACTTGAGCACGTTTTCGTGCCCGAAGTGGGTATCGCTGGTAAACCAAATCATTCTCTTGTCTCCTTTGTCGCTAAAAAACGCTCTCCTTCGACGGGGAAAGGAGACGTATTTTGAGCGACATGAGGCCATCTGCGCTCATGTGCTGAATCCAATCGTTCGGTGGTTTAGGTTCTGTACCCATTCCATGGCGGCGGGAACGGGTATAATCGAAATCGAAAGAAGCGGACCCCGCGCAGGTGGCTAACCAGATACGCGGGCGATGCGGATTTTCAGTTGCAAAGGCCGGGCTGCACTCCCGGCCTTATTTTTTACGCCGATGCTGGCGCTGCTCCCTTCCGTCGCGCACAGTCCGCGCGCGCCTCCGAATCCTGAACTGGATCTCGTACGAATCGAGAAACGTGACGATGAACGTGCCCACCGCCGCCAGGGCGGCGAGGGCTTCAAAGACCTTTGACATAAGCGACACCTCCAAAGGAAAGCATCGCCCGCGCGCGGGAATCCGCCGCTGCGATTCTACCGCACGGGCCACCGCTGGAGACGTTCGCCGCCCTCAGATCGGGTTGCCGCAGGGGTGTACAATAACTTCATTGATAATATACGTCCTGTAAGGGCGGGGCCCTAGCCCCCGGGGGCGGCCCTGATCTCGGGTTCCACGGGCCCGATTTTTTTTCGCCGCAGGGGTGTACAATAAATGTATTGATAATATACGTCCTGTAAAGGCGTAGCCTTAGCCCTCGGGGGCGGCTGGTATGTGGGGTGGTGTTCGGTGGCCGATCGCAGTAAGAAACCGGAGCACGACGATGCTTGGTGGGCAGCCCAGCGCCATGCCTACATCGAGAAGAACGACATCCTCCTGTCCGACTATCCGTCCTGGGAATGGGTCAGCCCGTACGACTTTTGGCGGACCATCTTCCCCGAGGGCTTTCTGCAGCCCCGCGGCGAGGAGGTCCCGTGGCACGAGAGGGGCGGCGGCCACCCCAACGGCATCGCCATCCAGATCACCAACAGGACTAAGACGGTCAAGACCAAGACGGGGCGCAGGCGCGACGTCCCCGTGGTCGAGCGGTTTACGCTGACCGATGACCTCGATGGCGTCATGGAGCGCGTCATCGACTCGAACAGGAAGAACGAGTCCGTCTTTTGCGCACCCGTTTCATTTTTCGGTAAGAGTCGCGTTGCGGAGAACGCCCGGTTCCTGCACGCCTTTGCGATCGACCTCGACGGCGTCGGCGTGCAGGAACTGAAGAACATGCTCAAGCAGTTCCGCAACGGCCGTGACCCGAAGTTCGCCGCGGACAAATGGGTGTCCCTCCCCCAACCGACCTTCCTCGTGAACTCGGGTACGGGCTTTCACCTCTACTACGTCCTCGACCAGCCGATCCCGCTGATCCCGCGCATCGTGCCGTTCGTGCAGGAGATCAAGGCGATGCTCACGGACTACATCTGGCGCGATACCGTCTCGACGCTCGAGGACGTCCAGCATCAGGGCATCTACCAGCCCTTCAGGATGCCCGGCACGCCGACTAAGCTCAACGGCAAGGCCGCCGGGTCGAAAATCAAGGACAAGTACGAGGCCGTGGCGTTCGTCCACAACGGGGAGGACGGGAAACCCTGGCGATGCAGCCTCGACTACCTACTGGGATATGCCGGGGTCCGCGGCGGCAAGGACCGCGCCGAGCTCATCGAGCTCATGCGCACCGCCGGGCGGACCCCCATCGAGCGCGCCAAGAAGCTCTGGCCGGAGTGGTACCAGGCGCGTATCGTCGAGGGCAAGGCCCCCGGCCGCTGGACCTGCAAGCGCGACCTGTACGACTGGTGGCTCGGCGAGGTCGAGACGAAGGCCACCGACCATCACCGCTACTGGTGCCTGAACGTGCTCGCGGCGTACGCAAAGAAGTGCGGCATCCCGTACGAGGAGCTCGAGTCCGACGCGCTCGCGCTCGTGCCGACACTCGAGGGCCTGACGGAGCGCGAGGACAACCACTTCACCGAGGATGACGCACTCTCCGC
>CABQZS010000224.1 GCA_902468695.1 uncultured Collinsella sp. | reverse complement strand
TCGGTGTCGAACATGGTGTAGGCGTTCTCGCCGGCGGACTCGTTGGTCATACGCTGCACGTTGGCGTTGTCCTTGGCCAGGATGGCCGTGATCTGGCCGATCATGTTGGGCACGTTGGCGTGCAGGCAGGCAATGCGGCTTGCGGCGCGCGCCTTGCCCATGCTGCAGGCGGGGTAGTTGACGCTGTGCGCGATGTTGCCGTTCTCCAGGTAATCCTTGAGCTCGCTGATGGCCATGTCTGCGCAGTTGGCCTCGGCCTCGCCGGTGCCGGCGCCCGAGTGCGTGGTGATAAACGTATTGGGCATCTTGACGGTCTTGGGAGTGGCAAAGTCGCAGCTAAACCAGCTGAGCTTGCCTGCACGCAGGGCGGCGTCGACGGCGTCCTCGTCAATGATGGTCTCGCGTGCGTAGTTGATGAGCACGGCGTCCGGTGCCAGCAGGTTAATCTGCTCGGTGCTGATCATGCCGATGGTGTCGGCCTTGCTGGGCACGTGCACGGTGAGGTAGTCGCAGCCGCGGCAGAGATCCTCGAGCGTGCCCACACGCTGCACCTCGCGGCTCAGCACCCACGCGTGCTCGACGGAAATGAACGGATCATAGCCGTAGACGTCCATGCCCAGATCGACGCAGGCGTTGGCGACCTTGGAGCCTACGTTGCCCAGACCGATGACGCCGATGCGCTTGCCCTTGAGCTCGCGGCCCACAAAGGCCTTCTTGGCTTTCTCGGCATCGACCTGGATCTCGGGGTCGTCGGCGTTGTCGCGCACCCAGTTCATCGACTGCACCACGCCGCGGCTCGAAAGCACCAGCATGCCCAGGACGAGCTCCTTGACGGCGTTGCTGTTGGCGCCGGGGGAGTTAAAGACGACGACGCCCTTCTTGGCGTACTCCTCGACGGGGATGTTGTTGACGCCGGCGCCGCAGCGGGCGATGGCGCGGATGCCCTCGGGCAGCTCGTAGCCGTGCAGGTCGGTCGAGCGCATCAGGATGGCGTCGGCCTCCTCGGCGGTGCTTACAAACTCGTAGCCCTCGCCAAACTCGACTTTGCCGTCTTTAGTGATGTCGTCGATGGTTTTGATCTTGCGCATGGAAAACTCCTTAGCAGGTTTGGTTTAAACAGGTGGTTTGAAGTGGCTGGCCGGCCCGCGGGTTGCGGGCTAGTTAGATCGCGGACTCAAACTATGCTGCGCTTCGAAGTCCTTCATGTACGAGGCCAGCGCCTGCACGTCTTCCATGGTTACGGCGTTGTAGACGCTGGCGCGCATGCCGCCCACCAGGCGATGGCCCTTGACGTTTTGAATCTGGTGTTCGGCCGCGCCTGCGACAAAGGCCGCATCGAGCTCGGCGTCGCCGGTGCGGAAGGTGACGTTGGCGATGGAGCGGCTGTCGGCCTGCGTGGTGCCATGGAACAGCTCGCTGTGCTCGAGCAGGTCATAGAGCAGATTAGCCTTGACCCAGTTTCGCTCGGCCATGGCTGCAAGTCCGCCGGTTTGCTCGACCCAGTGGAACACCTTGCCGCACACGTAGATGCCAAAGGTGTTGGGCGTGTTGAGCATGGAACCCTTGGCGGCCTGGGTCTTAAGGTCCAGGTACTGCGGCGTCTGCGCAAAGGCTGGGCCATCTGCGATGAGGTCGTCGCGCACGATGACCACGGTTACGCCCGCGGCACCGGCGTTTTTCTGCGCGCCGGCGTAAATGAGCCCGTAGCGCTCAACGTCGAGTGGCTGCGACAGAAAGCAGCTCGAGACATCGGCGACCAGCGGCACGTCGCCGCAGTTGGGCAGCTCGTGGTACATGGTGCCAAAGATAGTGTTGTTCTGGCAGATGTAGACGTAGTCGAGCCCGTCGCCCGCGGCCTCGTCGGCAATGCGCGCGTTGATGTCGGCCATGTTGGGAATGCGGTCAAAGTTAGTGTCCTCGGAGCTCGCGAGCAGCACGGCCTCGCCGTACTTGGCGGCTTCTTTGTATGCCTTGTTGGCAAAGTTGCCGGTCACGATGTAGCCGGCGCGGCCGCGGCGCATGAGGTTCATGGGGATGCCCGCAAACTGCAGCGTGGCGCCGCCCTGCAAAAACAGGACGCGGTAGTTGTCGGGGATGCTCAGCAGGCGACGCAGGGTTGCCTCGGCGTCGTCGATGATCTGCTGGTACATGCTAGATCGATGGCTCATCTCGAGCACGGACATGCCGCAACCGCGGTAGTCCATCATCTCGTCGGCGATCTCGGCAAGCACGCTTGTAGGCAGCGCGGCCGGGCCAGCTGAGAAGTTGTGCACACGTGCCATCTTCTAGTCTCCCTCGTAGTCGTTTGAACGTTCGGGATACTTTAGCACAGTGGAGCGCCAGGCGCGACCGCATCACGGTAAAACTCGACTACGCCGCTATGATTTACAGGATGGTTACATGGGGGAGGGCGGTCGCTAGGTCTATACCACCGGGATATACCGTGACAGGTACTCTTTGAGTGCGGGGTCGCACACATAGAGATACGTTCCTAGCATGCCGCGCGTCATGAGGACGTAGTAGGCGTTGACGATAATCTTTTGCAAATCATCGTCGCTTGCCTTTTTCTTCGCGACGGCATCTTTGAAGTTCGCTTTGTTAACGCAGACGGCTCCTTTATCGGTGTCGTAGTAAATGTCTGGCCCCAGAATTACGAATCCGTAGTTGAGATCGTAGCCTTGTACCGTATGAATGCATCCGACTTCGTTGACGGCGTTGGCGGAGTTAACCCAATCCTTCTGGGTTGAGTTCCAGCGTTTGGGAATGCCCTCGATGACGATATCGAACGCATCTTTATTGCTCTTGCTTTCCCATTTCCAAGCAAAACCGGCTGTCATACGGGACAGCCCAACTTCTTTTTCTTTGGTCTGCTGTAGGGAGCAGAAATCTTCAAACCGGTCGACTATGCCAAACTGGTACCTGGGGATATCACTGTCAGGATCGCCGGCTTGCGAGTCGTAAGGCTGAGAGGCAAAGAGCTCATCAAACTTCATGCCGGCATGCATGTACGCTTTGTTGTCAAGCAGGTCGTAGACAAAATCGAGGTACTCATCGCCGCCACGCACACGCATTTGGGTGCTCAAGTTGAATTCTTCGGTCTCGATTCCAGCTTCTTCGAGTTGGTTGAGTCGCTGCTCAAGGCCATCTCGGTTGAGTCCCGATGCGCGGACTTGCTGTTTGGGGTCATAGAACAGATATGCCTTGTCGCAGCATTTGAATATCCAGTCAACTTGGTTGCTCGTATGTGGAAGGCCGAGGCGATCGCAGGTGTTATAGAAGGCCTTGATGCCGGAGCCCATGCTTAGATAATTACCCAGTCGATGTGCTTCGTCGACAAGTAGGATGTCATAACGATCATTTTTGGTCACGTCACTGGGGCTCAAGATATCGCCAGGCTTTAACCCTGGAAGGAAGTGCGTGAGTTTCCTGAGGGTCTTCTTCAGGGAATCCATGGGGGTGACAAAACCGACTCGCAAGCCGGAAAGGTTGGGCTCATTTTTGATTTTGAACATGAGACTGATGGCGAGGATTGTTTTACCTGTTCCCGGCGCGCCATTCACGACGGTTATACGTTCTCTTTTTGAGCCGCCATGTTTTGCGTCTTCATGCTCCTGTTCGAGACGTTTATAAATCGTCTCGATCGTTTCGTATTGGTCGAGCGTAAGGGTCTTGAAAGGCGAGAACTTGAACAGATCGGAGTTCTCGAGCTCTTCAATCGGATGAATCGCGTAGTTTTCTTCGCGAAGCTTTGTCCAGAGGTCTCGGAACTTCTGGCGATACTGAGGACGCTCAAAATAATCGAATTGAGCATAGCCGTTGTTGGCATTGGTGACCTGATATTTTTCGTCGGCACAGAACAGCTCAATAAGTCGATTCTCGAACTCGAACGTTGCGGATTGGTTGAAGGTGGGATTGTCGATCAGAAGGGTCCGGTCGAAGTCCTTGTCCACGTTTGCAGCGTGTTGTTTCATGCGGCGTCGATAATTGGTCGTTTGACCGATGTATGCCGTTTTATTTTTGCTGTTGGTCAGGATGTAGAGAACAGGCCAGCTTTCGTCGTGGTGCGACCCTGGCTTTGGCGTTCCAAAGTCCTGAAGCGATTCGCTTGTCTCAAAGGGCTGGGGTAGGGGAAGCGTGTATTGCCGAAGGGCGAACTCATTACTCACGGTGGCCCGCCTTTCTGTATTCGACGGATGATGCATTGATGGGGTAGCGCTCGCCATTGCGTATGAGTTTGGACGAGAGCGCAGCTGGGAGATCGATTCTGTTTAAATCGGCAAAACGCAGGAGGAAAAGAAGTGTGTCGGCGACTTCGTCTTCGATGGCTTGGCGTTGCTCGGCATCTTCGAACATTTCTGCAATGCGCTCGTCGCTCATAAAACGAAAGAGCTGAAGGAGCTCGGAGGACTCAGTTGCCATGCCGATGGCAAGCTCTTTCGGCGTGTGATATTTGCGCCAGTCGCGTGCATCACAAAAGTCCCTGACTTGTTCCGTCATGGCATCGAGCTTATCCATCGTCCGTAACCTCCCCGATGTTCATTGTTTTATTATGGCCGTATCTGGGATTTATTGCACATCATTTGGGGCGTGCGGTTTGTTCGGTTGCGATTGGCCGGCGGGAGGTTTCACCATGAAAATCGAAGTCGATGTAGACCAGCTGCGCGAGGGCTTGCTCGACCGTGCGGGGAGCGCGACTGGCGTGGGTTTTCCGGCCGCCATGCTCGACGTAGTGGATATCGAGGACGAGTCTCCTCAAGAGCTCCTAGCTCGAGCCGAACGCGAAGGCCTCGACCTCCGCGACTTTGCCGTCGACGACGACGCGGACGATGGCTACGGCGCAGATGAGGACTGGTAGCCGCGATTGAACTTCAACTCCATCCCCTAAATAAGTTGCGGTGAAATAGGGACCGAAATGACTGCTAGAAGGCCTATTCAATCCCTATTTCACCGCAACTTATGGGTGGTGATGGCTACGATGCTAGCGTGGCGATGACAGCTTCGTCGCCGGCGTATATGAGGGTGTTGCCGTCGGGGATGATCGTTTGGCCGTCGCGCTTGAGCATCACCACGATAAACGGGTGCTTGCCTTGCGGAACGTCGCGCAGGCGCTGGCCGGCCAGGCGACCGTGGGGAGTTACGGTGACCTCGCGCAGCGTAACCTCGGCACGCTCCTCGAACGTTGGGGCGGCCATCACCAGCAGATCTCCTTCCTGGATCACGGTGTCGCCATTGGGCAGTACCGGGTGGGCGCCGTCACGCAGCACCAAGACCACCAGCATGTCCGTTGCGCTGCCAATGTCGGCGAGCGAGCGTCCGGCAAACGGATGTCCAGCGCCTACCTTGAGCTTGACGAACGACATGCCGTCCTCGTCGCGGTAGTCGTTAAAGGTGCGGCGCACGTCGCCGGTCGCATCGATCATATCGAGCTTCTTCGCCACCGCCGGCAGCAGCGAGCCCTGCACCACAATGCTCGACACGGCAATCACAAATACCAGGTCAAATAGGTCGTGTCCGCCGGGAACGCCGGCCACCACGGCAAAGAGACTAAAGACGACCGAAGCTGCTCCGCGCAGGCCCGCCCAGCTTACGAGCGCGACCTGGCGGGGATTCGTCTTAAAGGGCGCTAGGAGCACACCGACGGCGATGGGGCGGCTCACGAAGAGCATGAACGCCATGAGTGCCAGGCCCGGCAGCAGCATCTGCGGCAGGCGTGCGGGCGTGACGAGTAGGCCCAGCAAAAAGAAGATGGTCATCTCGGCCATCTCGGTGAGGGTATCGAAGAAGTGCGCCATCTCGACCTTGCCGGTGATGTCGCTGGCTCCCAGCACAATGCCTGCCAGGTACACGGCCAAAAAGCCGTTGCCGCCCAGATAGCTCGGCAGTGCATAGGCCACGATGGCCACGGCAAACAAAAAGATCGTCTGCGCGCCTTCTGCCGTTGCGTGCGCGCGCTCAATCAGGCGGCTGGATGCCCAACCGATGGCAAGGCCCAGCCCCACGCCCAGGATGATTTGCTTGGCCAGCAGCACGGGGATGTTAATGTCGCCGCCGGCCGCGAGGGTGGCGAGCACCGCGGTGAGCATGTAGGCGACGGGGTCGTTGGAGCCCGATTCGACCTCGAGCAGCGAGTCGGTGCCACCTCTCAGCGACAGGCTGTGCTCGCGCAGCACGCTAAAGACGCTCGCCGCGTCGGTGGATGCCACGACCGATCCCAGCAGTAGACCGCCGATCCAGTCGAAGCCCAGTACATAGTGCGCGAACACGCCAGTGATGCCAGCGGTGATGACGACGCCGAGCGTGCTCAGCAGCACCGCTGGCACGGCGACAGGTTTGGCACGGTCGATGTTGGTGTTAAAGCCGCCGTAGAACATGATGAACAGCAGTGCCGTGCTGCAGACGGTTTCGGTGAGCGCATAGTCGCTAAAGTCGATGTGCGCCGGGCCGTTGACGCCCAGCAGCATGCCGAGCGCGATAAAGATGAGCAGGGTGGGGAAGGGGAGCTTTTTGCCGACGGGTTTGATGGTCAGGCACAAAATTATGACGAGGCCGATAAAAAGAAGTATCTGGTTCATGGATGGTGTCCGCTCCTGGGTGGTTGGCGTGGCACGGTCAGTTATCTGCGGTTATTTGTACCCAAAGGTGGTGGGTTTATGAGGGCGGATTGCGGGCGTGCGCATTTTCGACACGAGGCGGAGGCGCGGGCGGTGCTGGTTGGGGCGCTGGGCTAGACGGCGTGGCGTGAGCGATCCTGGTCGGCAGGCGTGGACTGGCGACCGTTGACGGTATGCAACCCTTTCCAGCTTTATTGCAACGGAGTACAATGGGTAACGTTTAAGTTCAACTTGAAGTTTTAGTTGCGGCTCCGGGCTTCGGCCGCAATGTAAAGAGAGGCGTTCCATGGCGATCTATGTGACATCCGATGCTCACGGGCACGTGCGTGCGCTTGACGAGGCCCTGTCCAAGATTTCGCTGGCGTCCGACGATACACTGTACGTGCTGGGAGACATGATTGATCGCGGGCCCGATCCAGTTGGCGTTATTAAGCTCGTGCGCTCGCTACCCAACGCCCGCGTGCTCAAGGGCAACCACGAGCAGATCATGCTCGATGCCATCATTGGCCAGGATCCGCTCGATGCCGAGACCTGGGATATCAACGGCGGTTGGACTACCCGTCAGCAGCTCAACGATATGGAATTTGAGGCGTACGAGGAGCTCGTGCGTTGGATGGCGACGCTGCCGCTCTACGCGGTGGCCGAGACTGACGAGCGTCCGTACCTGCTGGTGCATGCCGGCATCCAGACCGAGGCGGCGCGGGCGTTTTTGTTTGAACATGGGGTTGATTGTGCCGATGGTGCGGGGGCGGTGGATGCCGATCGCGAGCTACTTCAGCAGATGCTTGCCGTGCAGTCGTTCGATGACCTGCTGTGGATTCGTCACGGCTATTGGGATGCGCCGACGGGGCTGCTTTCTGCCGAGGGCAAGGGTCCGGTCGTGGTGAGCGGCCACACGCCCACGGTGTCGCTCGGGCGTTATTGCGAGGTGGGCGGTCTGGCGGGGCTCGATGAGGAGTCGGGCCGCGGGCAGATTGTGCGGCTGGGCGGTGAGGATACCGCTGGCGTGCCCGATCGCATCGACATCGACTGCGCCGCCGCCACCGGCTCCGAGTTCGGCCGCGTGGGCATCTTGCGGCTCGATGATGGGGCTGAGTTCTACGCGAATATTCGCCCCGGGGAATAACGGCGCAAAGGGTAGCTAATTTGGGGCGGGGCTTTTTTGACTACTTTCTGAGAGTAGCGCCTTCTTGCTCGGTAAGCGCTAGAAATGAGGAGCGTCTGCGTCCTCGGCAGCGCGAAAATGCTCGAAAAACCGTCGCAACGGAGTCAAACGACGTCGCGGCGGTTCTTTTTTGGCTGCCCGCTGGCTAAGTGAGTAGGCTTTTTTGGAAATGCCGAGCAGCCGGCAAATTTGCCTCAACAAAACCGCAGGTCATTGACTTGTGTTTTGCCGGTGTGGTCAGGGATTCGGCAAAAGTCTACTCACTTAGTTCTGCGTGTCGCAGATCGTCCGCAACGAGACCCCAGCCGGGGTGATTCCATCGCAAATTCCGGTACCGGGGGGCAGCTAATTAGGCGCCGTACGGGTTGCGGTCGCGTTCGATGCGTTGGCGGATGTGGGCGTACTCGATAATCAGTAGCACCAGGAGCAGGGCCATGATGGCTAGGTAGCTCACCACGGCGCCCATCAGACCCAGCAGCTTAATCAAGATCACCGGCAGCACCACGCTTACGGCGAAGCAGATCAGGTAGATCTTGGTGACGTCGCCGGCGTGGCGCAACACCGTGATGATGGCGTAGATAAAGTCGATTGCCGCGGTGATGCCGCCGGCGACAACCATTAGCAGTGCCAACGTGCGGTAGCGCTCAAAGTTTAGGCCGTACATAAAGCTCATGATGGGGATGCCGGGGCCTGCCATAAATGCGGCGCACGCTCCGGTAATGACCACGATCAGCGCCATAACGGCAACAATAATCAGGTCAAAGCGGCGACGCTTGCGTGGATTCGCCCAAATGCTCGACAGACGCAGGAGCTGCGGTTTATAGATAAATCCAATGCTCAGCAAAATAGCCTGCGCCGGAAAGAACAGGGCATTAAAGTACAGCTGGTATTTGTAGGCAAGCGTGCCTTCCATCACAAACTTGGGCATGCTCTCGATAAGGTTGAACAGGAACAGCGCGCCAAAGAGCGGGGCGCACTGGACAAACAGGTGGCCAGCCTCGCGCAGACTCATGCGGCGTGATTTTTCGGTCTCGAGCAGGGCGAGCGGGGCGGTGACCAGCACGAGCGAGGCAATCGCGGCGATGCCCATGGCCATGGCCGCGATGGGCATGCTGCGCGTGAGGAACAGTGCCACGCTAAAGACCGCGATGACGCCGGCGGAACGCAGCGTTTGGCTCATGCCGGCCAAATAGAGCTTGTCGGCCTGCTGCAGGCGGCCCTCGTACACGTCGGCGATGCCGTCGATCGCCTTATAGAGGTAGACGCCCAGGCCGATCGTGGCCATCTGCGCATCGTAGCCGCGGGCGCTGCTGTACATGAGGCCGCAGCCTAGGGCGAGCGCTCCGCAAAGCCAACGGTTGAGCTGGTAGGAGGCAAAGGACGTCTTTTCGTCGATGTCCGAGACCTGAAAGTTGCGCACGCCGTAGCTGCACGCGATCATGATGAGCGTGCCGGTGACAAAGGCGATGGAGAACTTGCCGGCCTCCTCGGCGCCTACGAGCTGCGTCGACACAATGGTGAGCAGCGGAAACGCCATGCCCCATACAGCGGTGCCCAGAGTATTCCAAAGGTAGTCGCGACGGGTGGCGTGATCTTCGTACTCGGCTTCTTGCGTGGAGAAACCGCCGCCGTAGACGGCGCCGAGCAGGCGGTTCCACCAGGCGTTGACCATGCGGCGGACGGGACCGGGTTGGCGATCGCGCTCGCGGCGACGGCGTGTGGCCTGGCTGCTGTCGGGACCGCCGGCGTTACGCTGGCTTAGCTCTTGGATGCGTGCGAGCTCTTCGGCCGTGTGGGAGGCAGGGAACAGGCCGTTCTCGATGCGCCCGCCCTGTCCGTGCGCCCCACCCGATACGGTGGGGTTGGTGACGCCGCTGCGGCGGGCGATGGTGCGGCGGATGCTATCGAGGGGCGTGATGCTCAAGGCGGTTCCTTTCTCTTACTGCGCTCTAGTATAGTCGCGGCGGTGTCCATTCGTGTTTTTGAACAGGTTGTTCAATAATTTCGGCGGGCGGCTGTAATTTGTCGGTAAACGTGCGGTATCCTGTTGAAGTTTTGTGACCCCCCGATGCCGCTTGCGCGGTACCAAGGAGTTTTTACCCATGGATGTCGCTGCGTTTTTGCTGGCTCTTGTGCCGATCATCTGGCTCGTCGTGATGCTGCTGTGCTTTAAATGGCCGGCTTGGAAGGCCGCCATTGGCTCGTTCGCCCTTTCGTGCGTGCTCGCCTTTGCGTGGTGGCAATTGCCGGCGGCGCAGATAGCCACGGCCTCGCTCGAGGGCTTTTTGATGGCCCTGTGGCCCATCGTGCTCGTAATTATCGCCGCGGTGTTCACGTATAACCTGTGCGTGCGCACGGGTGCCATGGACGTGATCGGCGGTATGATCACCTCCATCAGCAGCGATCGTCGTCTGCTGGCGCTGCTCGTGGCCTGGTGCTTCGGCGGTTTTATGGAGGGCATGGCCGGCTTTGGTACCGCCGTTGCCATTCCCGCCGGCATGCTCGCGGGCCTTGGTTTTGAGGCCGTGCCTGCCGTGCTCATTTGCCTGCTGGCCAACGGCGTGCCCACGCCCTACGGCTCCATTGGCATCCCCACGGTGTCCGTTGCCGACCTGGTGGGTCTGGATTCCCTGCATCTGGCGACCGTTCAGCTGGCGCAGCTTGCGCCCTTCTTTGTGGCGATGCCGCTGCTTATCGTGCTGGTTGCGGGTCGTGTTGTCGATGACCAGGGCAATGTTGCAAGCGTTGCCGAGCGTCTGCACGGCGTTGCCGGCGTGACGCTGCTTTCCGGTGTGTCCTTTGTTGGTGCGGCCCTGGTCGTTGCCATGTTTGTGGGTTCCGAGCTGGCCGTAGTCGTGGGCTCCATCGTGTCACTCGCGCTGACTGCCGCGCTTGCCATGCGCGCCAAGAAGTCCGGTCACCTGGACGCGCGCTTCCATATGAATATCGAGGCCGGCGAACAGCTCACCGTTAAGTCGGCGCTTTCTGCCTGGTCGTGCTTCATCCTGATTTTTGTGCTGCTGCTGGGTACCTCCAACCTGGTTCCCGTCGTGCACGCCGCGCTCGCGCCGTTTGCGAGCCACGTGCAGGTGTATTGCGGCGAGAACCCCGGTACGCTTACGTTTTCGTGGATCAACACACCGGGTGTTTGGATCTTACTGGCCGCGTTTATCGGCGGTGCGATTCAGGGCGCTTCGCCGCGTCTGATGGGCGAGGTGCTGGCCGCGACCGTCAAGCAGATGATGCCGACGGTAATCACGATGCTTTCGGTGCTGGGCTGCGCCAAGGTGATGGGCTATGCGGGCATGATCTCGTCGATCAGTGCGTTTTGCATTGCCGTCGCCGGTGGGCTGTACCCGATTCTGGCTCCGTGGATCGGTGCCGTCGGTGCGTTCGTGACCGGTTCGGGCACGTCCTCGGGCATGCTGTTTGGTCCCATTCAGAGCCAGGCCGCTTCGGCGCTGGGTGTGAGTGACTACTGGATGGTCGCGCTGAACGCCCTGGGTGTCGCCGCCGGTAAGATGATCTCGCCACAGACCCTCGCCATTGGCCTTGCCGCCGTGCACGTGCGCGGTAAGGACGCCGAGCTTCTGGGCGCGGTGCTGCCCTACGCCGCCGGCATGCTGGTCCTCATGAGCGCCATTGCCATGCTCGGCCAAGGCCTGCCGCTGTAGCCGGCACTTTGGGAACGTCCCCAAGTGCCGGCATCTGGGGACACTCCTTGGCTGTTGCCTGTTCAAGAGTGTCCTCAACGACTAGTCGTTTAAGAACGTCCCCAATGACTAGGCCGCTTGCGTGCGATTTTTGACCGTTGAGCGGGCGCTTCGCCGTTGCCGCAAAAACGTTTTTGCATATCGGGTACAACGGGCTTTACGTGAGTAAAGTGCGCGCCGTGTCCACGTGTCGCGCTTTTAAAGGAGGCCCCATGCCTGGTGTTACCCCTGCAGAAGTTCTGTCCAACTTTGGCATTACACTGGTCGAAGATCCCGCCGAGAATCAGCCCCGCCTGCTGGTTGACCTGCCGGCAGCCGAGCTCGTCGAGCACGCCATCCGCCGCGAAGAGGGCCGTATGGCCTCCAACGGCGCACTCGTGATCGAGACGGGGGAGCGTACCGGACGTTCGCCCAACGACCGCTTTATCGTTGACACCCCCGATGTCCACGACAAGATTGCCTGGGGCGCCGTCAACCGCCCGCTGTCCGTCGAAAGCTACGAGGTCATCAAAGCCGGCATCGTCGACTATCTCAACGAGCGCGATGTGTTCGTCACCCGCGGCATGGCCGGCGCCGACCGCAACCACACGCGCCGACTGCTTGTTGCCTGCGAGCGCGCAAGTCAGGCGCTCTTCATTAAGCAGATGCTCGCCCGCCCGCTCGCCCGCGAAATCGCGCGTACCGGCGAGCCGGACTTCTGCGTGCTCGCCGCGCCGGGCTACCAGTGCGATCCCGCCATCAAGGGTCTCAACTCCAGCGCCGCCGTGGTCATCAACTTCCAGGAGCGCGTGATTTTGGTCGCGGGCACCGGCTACTCCGGCGAGATCAAAAAGTCTATCTTCAGCGTTATGAATTATTTGCTGCCTGTCGAGGACGACGTTCTGCCTATGCATTGCTCGGCCAGCATGGACCCCGTCACGCACGAGACCGCCGTGTTCTTCGGCCTGTCGGGCACCGGCAAGACCACGCTTTCGGCCAACCCCACGCGCCTGCTGATCGGCGACGACGAGCACGGCTGGTCCGACATGGGCATCTTTAACGTCGAGGGCGGCTGCTACGCCAAGTGCGAGGGCCTGGACGCGTTCCACGAGCCCGAGATCTTCAACGCCGTTCGCTTTGGCGCCATTTGTGAAAACGTGGTACTCGATGAGAATCGCAAGCCCAACTACGATGACGTCTCGATCACGCACAACACGCGCGTGGCCTACCCTGTGGAGCACATTCCCAACGCGTGGACCAAGGGCATGGGCACCACTCCGAGCGTCGTGCTGTTCCTGACCTGCGACGCCTTTGGCGTGTTGCCGCCCATCTCGCGCCTGACGGCCGATGCCGCCATGTATCACTTTGTGACGGGCTTCACCGCCAAGATCCCCGGCACTGAGGTCGGCGTCACCGAGCCCACGCCCACGTTCTCCTCGCTGTTTGGCGAGCCGTTTATGCCGCTCGACCCCATGGTCTACGCTAAGATGCTCGGCGAGCGTATCGCCGACGGCCGCACGCGCGTCTACCTGGTCAACACCGGCTGGATTGGCGGCGGTTATGGCGTGGGCCATCGCATCGAGCTGGCCTACACGCGCTCACTGGTCGCTCGCGCCCTCGACGGTACCATCGAGGACAGCGAATTTGTGCACGACGATATCTTTAACGTCGACATTCCCACCACGTGCCATGGCGTGCCCGATGGCATCCTGGTGCCGCGCCAGTACTGGCAGAGCACCGCGCGCTACGACGAGGCAGCGCACAACCTGGCCGTGATGTTCGAGGAGAACTTCGAGAAGAAGTACTCGCACCTGCCCGAGTC